>JBKJQC010000712.1:0-13858 GCA_046593995.1 Polyangiales bacterium | reverse complement strand
TTCACCGGAAGCTCGTCCTCGCGGTGGCGCGCACCCGGGGAATTTCCGCGTCCGAGGCCCTCCGCGTCCTCGTCGACGAAGAGCTCTTCGCGCAGGCGGCCCACAAGGCGAACGCGGACTCGGACGGCGCGGTACAGAAGGACACGGCCGCAGCACTCTCGCGAGCGTTCCTCGCGACCTTGCGTACGCAGGCGCTCGCCGCGGGACCATGGACCGACGCGGAGATCACGACCGCGATGGGCGCGCGGTGGATCGAGCTCGAGCGTCCCGAGACGAGGACCGTGATCCACGCGCTCGTGAAGAAGGACACGCCGCAGGGGGCCGCGCTCGCCGAGAGGCTCCGCGCCGAGCTCGTGACGGCGACCGGCACCGACGCGGTGCACGACAGGCGCGCCTTCGAGGAGCGCGCAAAGGCCTTCGCGATGCCCGCCGGCCACACATTGACCGTCGAGGACATCCCCCCGATCACGGCCGACGGACGCGTCGCGACCCCCGACGCCGCCGCCGGCGGAGGGGGCGTCGTCCCGGACTTCGCCAAAGGTGTCTTCGCGGTGCCGCAGGAGCTCGGGACGACCCAGGTGATCGAGACGGAGTTCGGCCTCCACGTGGCGCGGGTGCTGGTGATCCGACCGCCCCACGTGGCCACGCGCGTGGAGAAGGTCCGCGCGCTCGAGGCGGAGCTGATCAGCCTGCGTGCGAAGCCGCAGCACGATGCGCTCCTCGATCGGCTCCGCAAGGAAGGCGCTCCGAGCGAGCTCGCGACGCCCGACGATCTCGGGCGGCCGCGATGACCAAGGTCGGCGATCCGCCGCCGTTGCGCTGGGCGCGCGTCGAGAACGAGACCGGCTTCACGACGATCCTCGCGAAGCACATCGCCGCGACGCCGGGCGCGCTCGGCGCCGTCCTGGTCGATGGCGAGGGCGAGGCGGTCGACTATGCGGGCGATGCGATCGAGCCGTTCGAGCTGAAGATCGCAGCCGCGCACTGGCGCATCGTGCTCGCCGACATCGAGAACGGGAAGATGGCCGCCGAAGGAGGCTCGACCCAACGCCTCGTCGTGCTGACGGAGAAGCTCGGCTTCCTGCTCGACGCGCTCCCCGAGGGGTACGCCCTGCTCTCGATCCTGCGTGCGAACGCCGCGTTCGGTCACGCGGATCGCTCGCTCGACGCGACGATTCGCGCGATCTACCGCGAGGCGGGGTGGCAGCGTCCGCCGGGACAGTTCCGCTGGCATCCGGTGGACGTCGAGGTCGACGCGCGAGCGCGGCCGCACCGGATCCGTGTGCGTCACCAATGGACCGACGTGAACTCGATGGGGCGCGTCGCGGGCGGCCTGCAGCCGGGAGAGGTCGGTTGGCGCGTGTCGATTCCGGAGATGGACGCCGAGGCGACGCTCGTCCTCGCGCGCGACGACCGCTGGTACTCGGACCTCTCGCTCGAGGGGGACCGTGATCTCGATCCCCGATGATGTGCCACGGTGAGCAACGCCGCGCGCGCGGATCCCCGTGAATCTCCGCGGATCGGGCTGGCACGAGTCGTGATGATGCGACGCGCATGGCTGGGAAGAAGCTTCGCTCTCCGTTCGTGACCACGGCTTCGTACGTCACGGCGGCGTTGACGCTCGTCGGATGTGGCGTCGGGTGTGGCGGGCGTGTGCTCGGGAGCGGTGGCGACGGCGACGCCGGGCTCTCGCCCGAGGACTCGAACGGCTCGGAGGTCGTCGCCTCCGAGGTCGGTCCGTCGCCCGGCTGTCCCGCGACGCCACCGCGCGAACGCACGTGCTCGTCCGAGGGCACGAGCTGCGATTACTCGCGCTGCTACGCCCCCTACTGGGAGTCGGGCGAGTTCGCCTACTGCAAGGGCGGCGAATGGCACTCCGGGGCATCCTCGTGCAATCCGCCGCCGCCTCCGCCGCAAGCGGAGTGCCCGCTGACGATCGCCTTCGGCAGCGCGTGCACGCACCCGTCGTGGCAGGTCTGCGACGCGGTCATCTCGTGCGCATACGACCGCACCGCCACCATCATCGACACGTTCCGCTGCCTCGACGGACGGTGGATCTCCGCCGACGGGTATCATCAGCCTCCCCCGTGCCCGGTGGTCCCACCGCAGCACGGCTCCTCGTGCGCGTGCGGCACCAAGCTGACCGCAGCGAAATGCAATTACGGCAACTGCTACGGCAGCCCGACGACGTACGCGTCCTGCGATCCGGGGACCAAGATCTGGAGCGTGTCGCAGCAGTCGTGCAACCCGCCGCCGCCGTCGTACGACGGAGGTTACTACCCACCTGACGCCCCCCCATACAACCCACCTTACGACGCCGGCTACTACCCGTCCGACGAGACCGGGCCGTCGTTCGACGCGAACCGTGCCGAATAGCGCGGTGAAGCGCTAACGTTCGACAGACGTGCCGAGAGCAGCGAAATACCCGGCGAGCGACCGCGTTCGCAACGAGTGGCTGCGACGCGTCGAGGCCGAATATCGGTCGGCGGCGATCACGCAGCACCTCGGCCTCTGGCTCATCCAGATCGGCGCCTCGCCCGACCTCGTGAAGCTCTCGATGCGCATCGCCGCGGACGAGATCGCCCACGCCGATCTCAGCCATCGCGCGTACGTCGCGGCGGGCGGCGAGGAGCTGCCGCAGATCACGCGCGAGACGCTGCAGCTCCGCCGTCACGAGGAGGATCCGCTCGAGGACGACGTGCTCCGCGTCTGCGTCGACGTCTTCTGCCTCGGCGAGACCGTGGCCGTGCCGCTGTTCTCCAAGCTCCGCGCCGATTGCACGGTGCCGGCCGCGCGACGTGTGCTCGATCGGGTGCTGCGCGACGAGGTCCGTCACCGCGACTTCGGCTGGACGTTGTTCGCGTGGATGCTCGAGCACCCGCTCCACGAACGGTTTCGCGCGCTCGTCGCACGCGAGCTCCCGCACTTCTTCCGTCGCGTGCGCGGAGTGTATGCGCCGAGCGGCGCCGAGACACGCGCGTCCATCGCCCCCGAGGATCGCGCGTGGGGACTGATGCCCCCCGCGCTCTACGGCCAGGTCCTCACGCGGACGCTCGAGCGCGACTGGGTGCCGCGCTTCGCGAAGCTCGGCTTCGACGCGCGCGCGGCGTTCACGCGCGCGGCCTAATTTAGCCGACGGAGACGACGTGATCAGCGGCGACGGCGACGCATGGCGATCGCGAGACCGAGCGCGATGGCGCCGAGCGCAGGGGTCGACGACGTCGTCGTCCCGGTGGTGCGGCAGCCGCAGCCGCCGCGGCTGAGATCCTCTTCGAGGGCGAGACCACCGTCGTCGCCCGGCGCGGAGTCGGTCGCGGCGTCGTCGGGGAAGTCGGTGTCCTCGAAGTCGCCCGTGTCGAACGGGAACTGGGTGTCCTCCTCGAAGAAGGTGTCGAACGTGCCGGTGTCGCGGACGCCCGTGTCGCGAACGCCGGTGTCGCGGACGACCCCGGTGTCACGGACGACCCCGGTGTCGATCGTGCCGGTGTCGACGCGCGTGTCGGCGCGGGTGTCCTGGCGGGTGTCGAAGACGACACCGCTGTCGAAGGCGAAGCCGGTGTCGAAGCCGATGGCCGTGTCCGGGGGCCCGGCGTCGACGAAGCCGCAGCCGGGGATGGGCGCATGGAGGCAGCCGAAGTCGGGCTGACAGGAGTCGAACGTGCACTCGATGCCGTCGTTGCAATCGACGGCCTGGCTTCCGCAGGCGCCCGTCGCGCCGTCACACGTCGCGACGAAGCACTTGTTCGTCGACGCGGGACACTTCGGTTGGCGCAGGCAACCGACCGTCGCGCTGCAGGAGTCGACGGTGCACGCGTTTCCGTCGTTGCAGTCGACGGCCGCGCCGGTGGAGCAGCTTCCGTTCGCGCACACGCCGGCGTGACAGAGGTCACCGGCGAGCGTGCACGCTGCCGTGGTGAACCGCGCGACGCAGCCGCCGGTTGCCGGATTGCACTGATTGTCGAGGCATGGATCGCCCGTGGGCGTGCAGGCGCGCGGGTTTCCACCAACGCAGGTGCCGGAGCCGTCACAGCGATCGGTCTGCGTGCAGGCGTTGCCGTCGTTGCACACGGAGGTCGCCGCGAGCGGCGTGGAGGTGCAGGTGCTCGAGTTCGTCGCGGAGCAGAAGTCGAATTTACAGTCGAGGATCGTGGCGCCCTGCCTGTCGATCGCGCACTTCGTCGTCTTCTCGACACAGCTGCCGCTCTGACATTCGCCGTCGCACATCGTCATGCCCGCCGCCGCGGAGGGACGACATGCGGCGCCGTTCGGCGCGTTCTTGCTCAGACAGAATTGCCCCTCGCAGACGAGCCCGCAGTTCCCGGCCTGCGCTGCGGTGGAGCCGCACACGCGGCCGTCCATGTTGGTCAGCCCTTGATCCGCGAGCGTGCGGCACTGCACCCCGCCGAAGTTCGTGCGCACGCAGATGCCTCCGCACTCGCCGAGCACGCCGGCGCCGTCGGGATCGCAGGGCGCACCGATGTGCGCGAGCGTGCATCCGCCGACGAGCTCCTGCTCCGTCGACCCGAGGACCGCGCTCTCCGTCGGCGCGGGCGACTCCGCCGAGCACCCGTCGACGAGCGCGCTCGAACCCGCGAGGAACCCCGAGATGGCAAGAAAACGAACCCAACGTGACGAAGCCATGGAGCACTCCCGCGAACGAGGAAGGAAGGTCGAGGGAAGTGTGACGCGAACGGGCCGTTTTGTCGAAGGAACGGCTTACTCCAGGATCTTCATGATCACGAGTCCCGCGATGAGGATCCCGACCAGGCTCTCCCCCGCGATCACGCCCGAGCTGACCGGGACGATGTAGCGGTCGGCGAACGGCTTGTTCCGTTTCTCGAGCCAGAGCGCGATGCAGGCCCCGAAGAACATGGAGATCACGTTCGAGGCGGGCAGGGTGAACGCGAGGCCGAACCCGATCGCGGAGGGGATGTAGGGCTTCTGCTTCGGGAAAGCGCGCTCGGCCAGGACCATGACGACGCCGATGATGCCGCCGATGAGGATGAGCCAGCGCGAGGGGACAGGGAGCTCGCCGACGCCCTTCGCGAGCACCCGGGCGACGCTGGTCCAGCTGATCGCGCCGGGCGCCGGCCACTGCGCGGTGCCGACCATCGTGTGATCCGGCACGAGGATGCGGATCGCGGGGACGACGAAGGCCGACCCCGCGAGCACCCCGAAGAACTGCGCGAAGAACTGCTGCCGCGGTTTCGCGCCGAGCAGGTACCCCGACTTCAGGTCGGTGAGCAGGTCCGCCGAGTGGATCGCGATGCCCGCGCTGATGTTCGCGCTCATGAGATTGGTCGTGACGCTGCCGGGTGCGAGCACGCCCGCCGAGAGCTGCGTCACCTTCGCGAGCGCACCCGAAGGCGTCGTGTCGGTCTCCCCGGTCGCGCGACACGCGACCACCGCGAGGAAGAACGAGAGCACGATGCAGAGGAGCGCCATCCACCACTTGATGGCGAAGAAGAGCGCGCCGGCGATCACGACGATCGGCGCGAACGTGAGGATTCCATAGACGAACCACGTCGTCGGGACCTCGATGTCCGCGAGCGGATCCACCTCGGTCGGCTTTTTCCCGAAGAGCGCGCCGACGCCCGCGAACGCCTTGGCGATCTGCCGCCAGGAGAAGGCGAACGACAAGAGCCCGGAGGTCAGCAACAACGCCGATCCGAACCAGACGGTGAAGTTGACGATCGTCTTGTACTTCACGTCGTTGGCCGGAATCATCCCGATCGAGTGCCCATAAGGGGCGAGCATCGAATAGTTGATCAACCCGCCGAGCATCATGCTCCACGCCGCGCGCCAGCCCATGATCGCGCCGGCGGCGAAGAGGAGGAGCGACGTGTCGATCACGATGGTCCACTTCTTCAGGAGCACGCCGCGGAGGGTCCACTTGGGCGCCCAGTCCTCGGGCATGTGCCAGTAGGGGAGCCACTTCGCGTGCGCCTTCGACCACCACGTCCAGAACGCCGAGAAGAGCGCGGACCAGAGGAGCGCCTTCGCCTGCAGCTCCCCTTCGGCGACGGTCTTCGTCTCGGTCGTATCGCGATACCCCTGCCCGGCCTCGACCTGCACCGTGACGTGATGGGGGTGCAGGCTCCGGAGCGTCTCTGCGGCAGCGACTCCGCTCGGGAAGCGGAGCTGCTCTTGATTGATCATCTGCCGCTTCATGGGGATCGCCATGAAGACGCCGAGGAAGGCGAGCGCCGTGATCCAGATGAAGATCTGGTGCGCAGGGACGGAGGACTGCGTGAGCAGCATCAGCCCGGGGATCGCCGCCACGGTACCGCCGCCGGTCATGTAGCCGGCGGCCGAGGCGACCGACTGCATCGCGTTGTTCTCGAGCATGCCGAACGGCGTGGTCACGAGACCGACGCGCGTGAGGAGCTTGAAGATGACGAACGCGAGGATGCCGGCGGTGATCGTCACCCCGAACGACCAGCCGGTCTTGAGCGCGATGTAGAGGTTGCTGAGCGACATCACGCCGCCGAGCAACATCCCGCTGATCACCGCGCGGACCGTGAGCTGACGCGTCTCGCCGCCCTGATAGACCTCCCGTAACCAGCGAACGTCGGGATCTTCGGCCGGCGGCGGGAGGGGGTCGGTCGCGGCTTCGGACGCGGCTTCGGACATGCGGCGCGGATGGTACCTGCCGCGCCCGCTCAGCGCGAAAGACGCGCAGAGACGGCTATCATCGCGTGATGCGCCGAGGCGGACTGTGGTGGCTGCTCGTCCTCTCGACGATGGCATGCAAGGCGGATGACGAGACGATCGCGGGATCGCCGAAGCCGGCGGTCGATCTCGAGGACTACGTGCGCGCGCTCCCGGCGTCCTGCGCCTTCGACTGCGAGGGCGGCTGCCCCGCCGAGAGCGTCGGTCCCTTCCTCTGCCCGGCCATGGCACCGTGGCGCGACGTACCGCACGCAGAGACCTGCGGCTCGCCCCTGCCGCCCGTCGTCGTCGCCGGGAAGTGCACCGTCGGCGCGCCGACGGGGGACGCCCTCGCGCGCGCGGGGCGCATCGACCTGGGCGGGCACGCGTCGACCTTCGTGCTCCCCGGCGGCCATCGCCTGACGCCGGTCGGCAAGGAGCTCGAGCTCGTCGACGACACGCACGTCGGCGGCTTCCCGGTCTCGATCGCGCTCGCCGCGCCGACCCGCTTCGCGATCATCGTCGAGGCCGGCTTCGGCGATCACCTCGTGCGCGCGATCGACCTCGACGCGATGACCATCGTGTCCACCGTGCGGGTCGAGCACGCGAGCTGGGGCCCGGTCGTGCGCGCCGAGACGGGGCGACACCGCGTCTTCGTCTCGGGCGGCGGCGCGGGGAGGATCTGGTCTCTGACGCTCGACGACGCCACGGGGCAGCTCGCGCTCGACGAAGCCGGCACCATCGATCTCGGCACCATCTCCGCCGGCGGAGCGACCATCCCATTCGTCGCCCAGGGCATCGCGGTGACCCCGGACGGGAAGCGCGTGATCGCGAGCGCGGCTCGCTCGTCCGAGACGCGCATCGCCTCGCTCGACGCAGCGGACTACGGCGCCGTCGTCACGCGCGCGTCACCGGGCGGGACCGAGCAGTTCGGCGTCGCGATCGACCCGGCCGACACGACCGGCGAGTCCGCGTGGATCGCGATGTGGGGCAACTCCAAGGTGGTCGCGATCGACGCGAGCACCGGCGCGGTCAAGCGGTCGGTGCTCACCGGCAAGGACCCGGAGTCGATCGTCTTCCTCGACTCGCGCTACATGGTCGTGAGCGCGGCCGACGGAGACTCGCTCACCGTGGTCGACCGCGTGGCGGGGTCCGTCGTCTCGACGCTACCGATCGAGAAGGGCACGCACGGCTGGTCGCCGACCGCGATGACCTACGACGCCGCGAGCAAGCGACTCTACGTCGCCGAGGCGATCATCAACGCCGTCGAGGTCTTCGAGGTCTCGTTCACCGATGGCCCCGAAGGCATGCCGCCCACGCTCGCGAGCCGCGGACGCATCCCGACCGCGTGGTGGCCGACCGATCTCGCCGTCTCGAACGGTCGACTGCTGGTGGTCGAAGGGCGCGGCTACGGCGCTGGCAAGGGGCGCACCGGGAAGCACTTCGGCGCAGGCGAGGGAGAGATCGCCGAGAGCATGCGCGGCACGCTGCGCTCGATCGATCTGGCCACGCTCGATCTGACGGCGACGAGCGCCGCCGTCACGAAGAACCTCGCGCTCGCGACGACCCTCACCGGTTATCCGACGCCCACGTGCGCAGACGACTTCCCGGTCCCGCTGACGAACGACGTCGGAGCTTCGAAGCAGATCGAGCACGTCGTGTTCGTCGTCCGCGAGAACAAGACGTTCGACGCGCTCTTCGGCGACATGCCGGGCGTCGAGGGCTCGGCCGCGAACGCGCTCGTCCCCGGGAAGATGGACGGGATCATCCCGAACTTCCGCGGCATCGGCCGCACCTGGACGATCGCCGACAACTACTACACCGACGCGGAGTTCTCCTCGCAGGGGCACGTGTGGACGACCTACGGCCGCACGACCGACTTCACCGAGCGGGTCTGGCACATCGCCGCGTCGGGCCAAGGGCGCGAGCTCGGCGGCGGCATCACCGACGTCGGCCGCGCCGAAGAGGGCTCCATCTTCGAGTGGATGCTGCGCCTGAAGGTCGAATACGACATCCTCGGCGAGGGGACCGGGCTCCCTGCGCCGCCGAAGGGCGACGTGCGCAACCCGCTCGACAAGCTCTACCCCGGCATCGCGCAGAACGTCGGCCTCGAGGACACCACCAAGGCCTGCTACTTCGCGGCCCGCGCGCGCGCCCGCTGCGATCTGCACGACTTCGTCTACATGACGTTCCCGAACGACCACACCTTCGGCGGCGGCAAGGGGCGGCCGACGCCCGAGACGATGCTGGCGGTGAACGACGAGGCGACGGGCATGATGCTGGAGGCGCTCTCGTCGTCGCAGTACTGGGCGAGCACGCTCGTGATCGTCACCGAGGACGATCCGCAGGACGGCGCCGATCACGTCGACCTCCACCGGACGCCGATCGTGTTCGCCGGCCCGTGGATCAAGCGCGGCTACGTCGCGAAGGGGCACTACGACGTCGCGTCGATCATCAAGCTGATCGCGCACCTCCGCGGCCTCCCCTACCCGAACGAAGTCGTGGCCCGCGCGCCGCTCCCGCTCGAGATGTTCACCTCCACGCCCGAATACGCCGGCTGGAAGACGATCCCCCGCGGCATCCCCCGCGGCTGCAACGGCCAGAGCGCGTTCTCCACCGAAGCCGCCGGCTGGGACTTCGACGAGATCGACGAACAACCCGGCCTCGGCACGCACGTACGCCGGATGCTGCGCGCGACGAAGGAGGAGCGCGGGCCGATCTACGAGAAGATGCCGTGAGACCGCGCGGCTTCGTGGGCGGCTGGACGCATCGGCTATCATCGACGCGTGGCCACCCACCCGCGGGGGAAGACAGACGCCGAGCTCTGGGCAGAGCTCGAACAGCTTCCCGAGCACCTCAAAGGTGAGATCATCGACGGCGAGCTGTTCGTCCAACCGCGTCCGCGATTTCGCCACGGTCGCGTGACCGGGTTTCTCAGTCGTCACGTCGGCGGCTCGTTCGACTACGACGACGACGGACCGGGAGGGTGGTGGATCATCCCCGAACCGGGGATCGAGCTTCCCGGCGCGCCCGAGGTCTCCCCGGACGTCGGCGGCTGGCGGCGAGCGCGCATGCCGCTGCCGCCGGAACCGTCGCGAGCGATCACCCTCGCACCCGACTGGGTCTGCGAGGTCCTCTCACCCTCGAACAAGCGCTGGGACCTGTTGAAGAAGTTCCCCTTCTACGCGCGCGTAGGCGTGCCGTGGCTGTGGGTCGTCGATCCGCCATCGCGCACGCTCGAGATCCGCACGTTGCGCCAGAGCGCATGGTCCATCGTCTCGACCCACGGCGACGAAGAGCGCGCACGACTTCCGCCATTCGAAGAGATCGAGATCCCGCTCGCGCGCATGTGGATCGTCGAGGCTGGTCCCTGAGCGGTCCGGTCGCTCGCTCGCGGAGCCGCCTCGAGCGTCTGCGCGAGGGAGCGCGCGTCGTCGCGTGAGGTTCTCCGTGACGCCATGCGGAGCGAGGGAGCATCTTCCGCTGCTCTGCTCGGTCGAGGGCGCCACAACGCCCGCGGTGGTGCCCGTCCGCGGGCGCACGAGACGACACCTCGAAGGACTGGGTCGCGCACGAGGCGAGGGTGCTCGTCAGCGACCGGAGGAGCGCGTGATCCGCGCGGGGCGGGCATACGGTCCAGTCTGGAGCGACGACGTCTGGACGGGCTGTCTCGCGCGCGAGTAGCGCCTCGCACCGACGAGAGCCTCACGCGCGTCCTCGGCGCCGCCCCCGCCGGGGCGATCGGCGAGAGAAGGCGGAGCTCCCCCTTGACGCGAGCGATCGCTCGAATCATATTCGCCGAATCAAATGCGTCGCCGCGCGCCCCGCCAGCTCGAACTCCCGACGCGCACGCACGGCGGCGCGCGAAAAGGCGCGGGGCGCCCGCGGCGCTCGACCGAGACCGTCCCGCACGCGCGGCGCCCCGACGTCGACCATCGCCACCCGCTGCACGTCACCCTGCGCGTCTGCCGCGGCGTGTGGAACCTGCGTAGCCAACGCGCCTTTGCGCACGTGGAGCGGGCGCTCCGCGAGGAGCAGCACCGCGGCCTGCGCATCGTCCACTACTCGGTGCAGGGCAATCACCTCCACCTGCTCGTCGAATCGCCAGACCGCGCCACGACCTCGCGCCGCATGCAGGGCTTCGCCATCCGCCTCGCGCGCGCCCTCAACGGCATGATGGGGCGTCGGGGACGCGTCCTCGCCGAGCGCTATCACGCACGCGCGCTGAAGACGCCGACCGAGGTGCGGAACGCGCTGCGCTACGTGTTGACCAACCACGTGAAGCACGCCGCCAAGGCCGGACGCGTCGGCATCACCGTCGATCCGTACTCTTCGGGCCCGTGGTTCGCCCACTGGGCACCCGGCACGCCGCGCGTGGGAGCGAGCGCTTGCACCGGTCCTCCACCGACGAGCGACCCGACCTCGTACCTGATGAGGGCGGGCTGGCGGCGCGCGGGCGCGACCGTCGCCTGAGCGCGCGGACCGGCCAGTGCTTCGAGGTATCCGCGCCGATACCTCGAGGTATCCGCGCCGATACCTCCGCTCAGCGACCGCCGAGCGCCCGGGCGAGCGCCTCGCGATGGTCGAAGCCGCAGCGAATCACCAGCTCGATCGCCGTGGTCTCGGCTCTTCGCCGCATCCGCTTCACCTCGACACGCGCGTGCGCGTCGACCTTCTCGAGGCGCGCGTTGGCCCGCGCCGCCCACGCCTCGGCCTCGGCGAGCCCGTCGCTCGGCGCGCCCGCACCGGTGGGCTTCTTCGCGTGCGCACGCCGCTCGACCCGCGCAGCCTGCTCGATCTGTCGCGCGCTCATCTTGCCGGGAGCGATCGGCCGTCGATGCCCGCGCACCGTGATCTTCCCGCGCGCGAGCTCCTCGGCCGTGTCCGCTTCGGGCGTCGCCGCGGCGAGCCGGATGAGCGCGAGCGACTTGGTCTGCCCGAGGGAGAGCGCGCGCCGTCGCGTCAGGTTCTTGGTGATCGCGATCAGCTTCTCCGCGGTGACCGCGGAGAAGCCGAGCTCCTTCTGCGCGAGCGCCGCGAAGCTGGCGTGTCCGAGCGCGGTGTAGAGGCGCGGCGCCGCGAGCTTCGCGAGCGCAGCGCCGATGTCGTAGAACGCATCCTCGATCTGGCGCCTCTTCTCCCGGATCTCGTCGAGCAGCACACGCGCTTCGGCCGCCGCTCCGCGCGCAGCACGGGTGGCGGTCCGCGCAGCCCTCTCGGCGAGCGCGACGGGGACCGAGGCCTTCTTCGACGCCTTTTTCGCGGGCGCCTTCTTCGCGGGAGAACGGGCGGTCATCGACCCCGAGTATGCCGCAAGGCAGGCGTTCAGGGCAGCCGGCGCCGGTGCGGTCCCATCGGCGCCGCGGCAGAAAGCGTCGGCCTCGCGCGCGAGTAGCGCCTCGCGCCGACGAGCGCCGCACGCACGTTCCCGACGTCGTCGCGCGATATTCGCCGAATCAAGATGCGTGGTGGTGCGGCCCGCCAGCTCGAGGCTCGGACCTCGAGCTCGCGGCGCGGCTCGACTGCCGCGACAAGCCGTCGAACGCGGTCTGGTCGCCCGATGAATGCTTCACGCTCGGCGGCCGCAAGCCCGTACCGATCTCGCGATCACCTCGTTCCCGTGGTGAGCAGGCTTCGAGGTATCCGCGCCGATACCTCGAGGTATCCGCGCTGATACCTCCGCTCAGCGACCGCCGATCGCCCTTTCGGCGCGCAGGTCACGGCCCCGTGACGGTGAGCAGCTTCGCCAAGATCAGATCGAGCGCGACGCGGTTGTTGCCCCCTTCGGGGATGATCAGATCCGCCCAGCGCTTCGACGGTTCGACGAACTGCATGTGCATCGGTCGGACGGTTCGGTAGTACTGCTCGCGGATCGAGTCGAAGCTCCGGCCGCGGTGCTCCATGTCGCGGCGGATGCGGCGGAAGATGCGGATGTCGGCGTCGGTGTCGACGAAGATCTTGATGTCGAGGAGGTCGCGGAGCGCGGGCTCGACGAAGACGAGGATGCCCTCGACGATCACCACCGGCGTCGGCTCGACGCGGTGGAACTCGGTCCTCCGGCGGTGGCTGACGAAGTCGTAGATCGGTACGTCGACGCCGACGCCGGCCTTGAGCGAGCGCAGGTGGGTCACGAGCAGCTCGGTCTCGAGAGAGTCCGGGTGATCGAAGTTGAGCTGTGCGCGGTCCTCGGGCGCGAGGTCGGGCCGATCGCGGTAGTACGCGTCGTACTCGATCGCCGAGACGCGATCGCGCGGGAGGGACGCGCCGATCGACTTCGCGACGGTGGTCTTGCCGGAGCCGGTTCCGCCGGCGATCCCGATGACGAGCGCGGTCATCCGCCAACCGATAGCACGACTCCGGCACGCGACTCGCACTGCATGGCGGTAGACCCCGAGCCAGAGGTCGCAGGAGACACAGCAGGGCGTGGATCACGACGAGCGGGACCAGAAGCCCTTCGCTCCGTGCGGTGAACGAGAGAGCGCCTCACGGAGCGAAGGACCAGTAGTGCAGGGAGAGGAATGGCTGGCCGGGTGCCGCTTCGATCTCGATGCGGTGCTCGCCGGCGGTGACCTCGGGGGGGACGTCGAGCGAGAGCTCTTGCCAGGCGTCGCCTCCGAGGTCGATCCATTGGACCTCGACCTCGTCGATGCGGAGCCGCGCGAACGACCGCGGCAGCATCGTGCCGATGCAGAGCACTAGGCGGCCGCGCGGCGAGAGCTTCAGGCGGAAGCGGTCGCGCGTGCGGTCGAGGCGCCCACCGTCGAGCCGCTGGCCGTTCTGCACGAGGACGTCGCGGCGGCGCTCTCCTCCGTCGAAGAGCTCGTAGCCGTGCTCCCGTTCGCTCTCGAGATCGGCGACGTCGAGCACGTCGAGGAGCGACCCCTTCACTTCCGAGAGCGGGAGCTCCGCCGACCCGAGCCACGGTGACCATTTCGCCTCGTGCGCCGGGAGCGTGGGCCCGCCGAGCACGGTCGCGCCCTCGACGGTGTGCGCCGCGAGCTGCGCCCCGAGGATGGGCGTGATCTCGAACCACTCTGGATACACGACGAGGTGCGTCGGGAGCGGCTGCCCTTCGCGCGCGAGCCGCTCGTAGTGCTCGAAGCGCGACCCGGCACCGGCGACCCAGTACTTCGCCTCGCCGCGCGTCGTGAGCCCCACGATGTCGAAGGTCCGGAGCTCGCCGAGATACGAGAGCGCCCCCGCGTCG
>JBKJQC010000498.1:0-7841 GCA_046593995.1 Polyangiales bacterium | reverse complement strand
GCGAGAGCGCGAGAAGAACTCCGAGCGCGGCGATCGCGCGCCATCCGTCATGGTCCGAACGCACGCGCGGAGCCACGCCGCAGCCTCCGGCGTCGCTCGTGTCCGCCGCCGCGGGGGTCGGGACGCAGCGGTTCGTGCCATCGCAGATCCAGCCGACCTGGCACTGGTCGCTCTGCTCGCATGCTTTGAGGCACTCGCCATTCGCGCGATTGCAGAGGTAGGGGGCGCAGGGCTGCTCTCCCGCGGCGCTGATCGACTTCGCGCCCGAGTCGTCGCACCTTGCCGTCGTCTTCGGCACGCAGCTCGACGCGTTGCAGCCGTATCCGAGGGCGCAGTCTTCGTCGCGTGTGCACGCGTCGAGGCACTTCGTCGCGCCGCAGACGAGCGGCACACAGCTGTCGGCCGCACCGGCCACGCAGGCGCCGCGCCGTCGCATGCGCTCTTGGTCTCTCGACCATCGGAGCACGCGCTCCCGCACGAGGTTCGTCGGTCCGGGGTACGCGCAGGCAGCCGTGTTCGACCCATCGCACGCGGTTCCCCGGTGGCCGGCGCGCCGCACGGGAGCAAGCCGAAGCGCCTTTCTTTGCCGCGCTGCACGCCATGCACTTCGCGGTGCACGTCGTGTCGCAACACACGCCGTCGACACAGAGCGCGCTCGTGCACACGTTCGCGGCGGCGCAGGACGCTCCGTTCGCCTTCTTCGCCGCGCACTTCCCGGGAGTGGTGGCGAGATCGCACCACTCGCTTGCCGCGCACGCGCTGTCGGTCGCGCACGTCGCGACGCCGACGCACGCGGCGCACGCACTTTCCGTGGATGCAGCGCCCTCCGGCGCAATCGCCGCTCGAGCCGCACACCGCATTCTCGGGTTGCTCCCCGAAGAGCCATGCCTTGTCGGTCACGCCGGTGGTGATGCGTCCGCCGCTCACGAGGACCCGCCCGTCGGTGAGCGCCGTGACGCCGTTCGAGTTCCCTATCTCGAATCGATCTGGTAGGTCCTTCCGGGAGCTCAAGGACGTCCCACGACACGGTGACCGCACACGACTCCACACCGAGCGGGATCGGGGCGCGTCGCCACGGCGGCGCGGGCGAGCGATCGACGGCGCACCCCTCGACGTGGTCGCGTCGTGGCGAACCCCGCGCGCGTCGATCACGAACGGTCGCGGCACGCGGAGCCGGGGCGTCCCGTGCGCGTCGAGGATCTCGAGGGTTGAAGCGATCGAGCGGAGACCGGCGACCCCATGCAAGGGTCAGGCGCCTCCCGCGGCGTCGGTGAGCGCGCCCGCCGCGGTCGGCGACGCGACCTTCCTGGTGCAGCCTGCGGGCAAGGCTCGGTGCTGATCGACGCGCCGCTCGAGAAGGACAAGGACGAAGCGCAGACCGAGCCCGTGCGCCCGGAGGAGTTCGAGGCGTACGACACGGTCGTCTTCAAGGTTCAATCGATCGACGAAATGAGCGCGTTCCTCAGAGGGACGCGTTGACCGCGCGCAGCGTCCGCCGGGCTGCAGCGCTGACCACGTACGCGCGGACGCGCTACGCTCAGTCCATGCGACGAGTTGCGGTCCTTGCTCTGCTCCTCGGCGCGTGTGGCTCGCGCTCTACCGAGCGACCCGAGGACCCCCTCGAGCGGACGGTCGAGGCGATTCGCGCGAGCGGGTTCATCGTGCGCAACGCGGGGGTGCTCGATCGCCGGCTTGCCGTGACCGTGACGCGCGACGGCGTACGGATCGCGGCGTCGGCGGTGCCGGGGATCTCCATCACGCTCGAGGACGAGCGCGGTGCCGATCGGCGCGACCGCGCTTCGATCGCGCTCCGTCGCGAGGTCGCGCCGCACACGGACGTCGTCGAAGTCACCACTCCGGGCGGCTTCGAGACATTCCACGTCCTTCACCAGGGTGCGCTGCCGCGCGTGCGGCTGCGCGTACGGACCGGCTCGGACGTCGCGCTCCTGCGGGTGCGCGAGCAGCGCATCGAGCTCGTGTCCACGAAAGGGCGCGTCGAGCTCGGAAGTGCGCCGATCGTCGCGCACGACGCGCGTGGACGCTTGCTCCCGACGCAGATCACCCTCGGCGAAGGCATGCTCACGATCAGCGTCGACGATCGCGATGCCGCTCGACCGCTCGTCGTCGATCCGCTCTGGAGCACGCTACCCGTGATGGCCTCGCGGCGAGCGCGGCACTCGGCGACGCGGCTCCTCGACGGGAAGGTGCTCGTCGCAGGCGGCGCCACGACCATCAACAGCGGCGAGGTGGTGAGCGCAGAGCTGTTCGATCCGGCGACCAACACCTGGTCGACCGTGGGATCGATGAACCATCCACGTCACACGCACGCTGCGGTGCTTCTTCCGAGCGGTAAGGTCATGGTGGCCGGCTCCACGTCATCGTATTCGCAGGTCGAGATCTTCGATCTCACGACGAAGACCTGGTCGGACGTGGGCACCATCACGCCTCGCGGCCTGCTGTCGATGGCCGTGCTCCCGAGCGGCAAGGTCTTGGTAGCGGGCGGCGCGAGCGCGACGATGTTGTCGCTGGCCGAGCTCTACGACCCGGCGACGGGCGTCACCACTCCGTTGCCGTCGTCGAGCGCGCGCCATGGCGAAGCGGCGACCGCGACGCTTCCCTCAGGGAAGATCTTCGTCGGCGGCTCGTCGTACTCGCCCCCGAACGAGAGGCAGGTGGATCTGTTCGATCCGTCGACGTCGACCTGGACGGCGCCGTCACTTGTACCGAGCCGAACGACGGGTCGCTCGGCGCTCCTGCCGAACGGGAAGCTGCTCGTCGCTGGCAACGTGCCCTCTGTGTACGACGAGGTCTCGAACACGTGGACGAACACGGGTGCGCCGACGGTGATCCGCAACTATGCCTACGTCGCGCCGCTGGGCAACGGCAAGGTGCTCATGGCGGGTGGCTGCGAGGAGCTCGGGAGCGAAAACTACTACACGAGCGCGGAGATCTACGATCCGGCGAGCAACACATGGACCGCGACCGAGTCGATGGCAATTCCGCGCGCGCACGGGACCGCGACGCCGCTGCTCGACGGACGCGTGCTCATCACCGGTGGTGAGGACGCCGACGCGCCGCTCTCGACCGCCGAGATCTACGCCCTCCCCGTCGCCGCGAACGGCGTGGCCTGCACCAGCAGCTTCGATTGCGTCTCGAGCTACTGCGTCGACGGCGTGTGTTGCAACGCGCCGTGCACCGAGTCGTGCAAGGCGTGTGACGTCACGCCGGGCACCTGTACTGCCGTGACAGGCGCGCCACACGGCGCACGAAGTTGCGCGCCCTACGCGACTTGCAACGCGGGCACTTGCAGCGCGAGCTGTGTGGCGCACGCGGACTGCGTGTCCACGAGCTACTGTGCGGTGAACGCCTGCGTCACGAAGAAGAGCACCGGCGCGGTCTGCGCCAACACAGTGGAGTGCGCGAGCGGGTTCTGCGTGGACGGCGTCTGTTGCGATCGCGCGTGCGGTGGTCAGTGCGCGGCGTGCAACGTCACGGGGAGCGTCGGCACCTGCAAGGCGACCAAGGGCCCGCCTGCGGGAGCGCGCGCCGCGTGCACCGGAACCGGGCTCGGCACGCCATGCGGTCCTGCGTGCAATGGCGCCGACGAGGCACAGTGCCACTTCGCGCTCGTGGACGTGACGGCCTGCAGCGCAAACGCCTGCGCAGCGGGCGTCGAGACGCACGCGAATACGTGCGATGGCGCCGGAGGCTGTCGCGACGTGCCCAAGTCGTGCGGTGTCTACGCGTGCGGCGCGACCGTGTGCAAGACGTCGTGCGCGGCAAACGCGGACTGCGCTTCGGGGCACTGGTGCAAGTCCGGGGTGTGCGCGCCGCTCGAGGGTCTCGGCACGCCGTGCACGAACGGCACCGGCTGCGCGACCGGGGCGTGCACCGACTCCGTCTGCTGCGACAAGGCGGAGTGCGGCCCCGGTAACGCCTGCGACCTCGCGGGCTCCGTCGGCAAGTGTGCGGGGAAGGTCGGATCGCCGTGCAGCGTGGCGGACACGTGCGCCAGCGGCTTCTGCGCGGACGGCGTCTGCTGCTCGACCGCATGCGCGGGACAGTGCGAGGCCTGCGATCTCGCGGGCGGCGTGGGCACTTGCACCGCGGTCTCGGGGGCACCACGCGGCGCACGTCCACCGTGCAGCGCACCGGCTGCAGAGCCCTGCGCCGCCAAGGTCTGTGACGGCGCGAAGGACACGAGCGCGTGCGTCGCGTACGCGAACGGCCCGACCACGACGTGCAAAGTGGCCGCGTGCGACGGCGCGAAGTACGTCGCCCCGTCGACGTGCGACGGCGCGGGCGGATGCGTCGCGCCGACAGCGGCATCGTGCGTCCCGTTCGGCTGCTCCGCGAACGGCTGCCTCGACCGCTGCACCGCCGACGCAGAGTGTGCCGCCGGATATCGCTGTAAAAGCGACCGCTGCATCGCCGAGGGTGCGGAGTGCGCGGGCGAGGGCACGGCCTCCGTGGCGCGCGATGGGACCAGGAAGGAGTGCGCACCCTATCGCTGCTCCACGACCGGCGAGTGCGCGACGAGCTGCTCGGCTACGACGGACTGCGCCGCGGGATACCTCTGCGACGCGACGGGGAAGAGCTGCATTGCGCCCCCCCAGTCAGAGGACTCGGGCGGCTGCGCGATGGGTCGAAGATCGGGGACCGCACCGTATCTCGCCATGGTCGCGCTGCTCGCGCTCTCGCTGCGCCGAAGATCGGCTCCGATCCGCTGACGGCGAGAAGGCAGTGTCAGCCGGCGTCCACGAGCGGCGACCCCGCGCGGAACGCGATGCGCGCAGACGGGCCGACGTGTCGAGTCGTGTCCCCAACGTGGGGATGGCAGCCGCCGCCGACGGCGCGAACACGTCGGAAATGAGCGCGAAACGTGGGTACGCGGCCTGGGTACGGAGGTTGCGAAACGCCCCCCCATGTCGCGCTCCGTCTCGCTGTTCGTCACCGCGCTGATGACGTCTGCCGTCGCGTGCACCGGCATGATCATGGATCCCTTCTCCGCGAGCGAGTCCGAGAACGGCGCTGCCGGTCCGGGCGGCGCGGGCGGCGCGGGCGGCGAAGGTCCCGGCGGCTCGAGCTCGGCGCCGCTCTGCACCACCGGCGACTCGCCCGGTCCGCGGGTGATGCGGCTGCTGACGCGCGACGAGTGGGCGAAGAGCCTCGCCGATCTCCTCGGGGTCGCGAAGCCGTCGATCGACGAGCTACCCGTCGAGCCCAGGGTCGTCGGCTTCGACAACAACGCATCGGCGTCGGTGGTCACGAGCCGTCACGTCGACGCGTACCTCGCGCGCGCCGACGAGCTCGTGCGCAAAGGGCTTGCGACGTCGCGCGCCAAAATCGTCTCCTGTGACTTCGCGCAGAACGGCTGCACGCGCACGTTCGTCGAGAAGTTCGGTCGGCGCGTGTTCCGCCGCCCGCTCCGCGAAGCCGAGATCACGCGCTACCTCGGGTTCTTCTCGACCGAGCTGACGCACGGGAACGCCGACGAGGGCGCAACGCTCGCGGCCACGAGCATGCTCATCGCACCGAGCTTCCTCTATCGCTCCGAGCTCGGCGTGCTCGGCCCGGACGGCACCTACGCGCTGACCCCGTTCGAGATCGCGACCGCCCTCTCGTTCACGTTCCTCGGCACCACGCCCGACGACGCGCTCCTCGACAGCGCCGCGAAGGGCGAGCTCGGGACGCCGGAGTCGGTCGAGACGGCTGCGCGCAGGCTGCTCGCCGATCCGCGCGCCAAGGTGCAGGTCGCGCGCTTCGCGGGGCAGTGGCTCGACACGTCGGCGCTGCTCTCCGCCAACAAGGACAAGACCGTGTACCCGTCGTTCACCGACGCGGTGCGCGAAGGGATGGCGGAAGAGCAGCAGGCGTTCGTGATCCACGTCATCTTCGACTCGACGAAGACGTTCTCCGAGCTCCTCACGGCCGACTACGTGTTCGCCAACGCCACGGTCGCGACCTTCTACGGTCTGTCGGGGGCGGGCACGACGCCGGTAAAGCTCGCGGCTGGTCCGAACCGCGGTGGCCTCCTCACGCTCGGCTCGATCCTCGCGAGCCAGGCGCACTCGAACGAGTCGTCGCCCATCAAGCGCGGGAAGTTCGTCCGCGATCGCCTGCTCTGCCAGGAGCTCTCGCCACCGCCCCCGAGCGTCGACGCAACGCCCCCCGGCCTCGATCCGACCCTCACCACGCGCGAGCGCTTCGCGAAGCACACGGCCAACATCGCCTGTCGTTCGTGTCACCAATTCATCGACGGCGTCGGCTTCGGCTTCGAGCGCTACGACGGCGTCGGCGGCTACCGCGAGCTGGAGAACGGCAAGTCGATCGACTCGAGCGGCGAGCTGCGTGGTCGCGAAGGCTTCGAGACGAACACCGTGGAAGCCTTCGACGGTCCGCGCGCGCTCGGGGCGCTGCTCGCCAAGGGGGAGAGCGCGCCGCGCTGCTTCGCCACGCAGTGGTACCGGTTCGCGCGCGGCATCAAGGAAGAAGGCGTCGACGCGTGCTCCGCGCAGCGACTCGGCACGCTCTTCCTCGAGAAAGGGCAGAACGTGCAAGAGCTCTTGGTCGCCGTCGTGCTGCAGCGTTCGTTCCTCGTTCGCCGCGCGGATGTCGTCACTTCGGGTACGGGAGGTGCGCCGTGAAGATCGGTCGTCGAGGATTCCTGGCGAGCGCGCTCGCCGCAGGCGCGATGGTGCAGGGGGGCTTGATGCGGTCCGCGCGACAGGCGCACGCAGCCGCCCCGATGCGGACCCTGTTCGTCTACGTGCCGGATGGCTGCATCCCCTCGTTGTGGCATGCGCGGCGAACGTCCGAGACGTCGTTCACGCTCCCGGAGATGAGCGCTCCGCTCGAGGCGATCAAGGAGCACTGCGTCTTCCTGAAGGGCCTCGACATGTACGCCGGCGGCGGGACCCACGAGGGTGGCGTGCGCAAGGTCCTGACCGGCGTCGGTCCGCAGTCGCTCGACGTCTTCCTCGGCCAGAAGCTCCAGGGCTCGGCCCCGCACTCGTCGCTGCAGCTCGGGGTCGGCGCGAACTTCCAGAATGGCGCCGGCAGCATGTCGTTCATCGGCGAGGGCCAGGAGGTGAAGCCGGACGACAACCCGCTCAACGCGTTCAAGCGCCTCTTCGGCTCGACGACGGGCGGTGACGACTCCGCGGCGATCCTCGCGCGCAAGCGGAAGAAGAGCGTGCTCGACGGAGCGCTCGCCGATCTCGAGGCGGTGCGCGCGACGCTCGCCGGCTCCGAGCGACAGAAGCTCGACACCAACCTCGACGCGATCCGCGAGGTCGAGAAGCGCCTCGACGTCGCGGTGCCGACCGCTTGTAACGCAGCGGCGTGGAACGCCTCGGGCTTCGCGATCCGCGCCGACGACTCGTATCCCAAGACCTACGAGAAGGAGGAGCACCTCACGACCGTGGGCAGGCTGCAGCAGGATCTCGCGATCCTCGCGCTCGGCTGCGACGTCACGCGCTCGGCGTCGATCATGTGGTCCCACCCCGTCAGCCCGACGGTCATCCCCGGGATCGGGATCGCCATGAACAACCACGACTCATCGCACTACGGCTCGCCCGACAGTCCGACCGCGGCTGCCTTCGTGAAGGCGAAGCGGTGGTTCATGGAGCGCTTCGTCGAGCTCGTCCAGGGGCTCGCCGCGCGCCCGTACGGCGGGACGACGCTGCTCGATCACACCATCGTCGTGCTCGTCTCCGAGCTCGGCGACTCGAACGCCCACGACCACAAGAGCGTGCCCTTCGTCGTCGCCGGCGGGAAAGCCGCCGGGATCCAGGGCGGACGCGCCCTCGAGTTCGACCGCGAGAGCCACGCCAAGCTCC
>JBKJQC010000484.1:0-7158 GCA_046593995.1 Polyangiales bacterium | reverse complement strand
ATCCGCCCCAAGGCGAAGAAGGGGCTCGAGCTCCCCGCCGGCACCAAGGTCTACGGCCTCGAGCCCGACTTCGACCCCGGCGCCCCCCGCTGCGGGATGGGCTCGGGTCCGCGCGCGAAGCTCGCGACGGTCCTCGACGAGCTCAAGACGCAGAAGACCGCGACGAACGCCGCGTGGGATCCGGCCCTCGCGATCCGCGCGCTCGAGGCGGCCGAGCTCAATGCGATCGATCCGCGCTCGCCCGGCCTCGTCGCGCGCGCCATGGCAGGGTCGCGCTGGCAGGTGCCGAAGGGGATGGCCGAAGGCTTCTCCAGGGTGCAACGCCCGCACGAGTCGCAGAAGGAGGGCGCCGTCGATCCGGACGGTGATCTCCGCGCGCGCATCGGCACCGGTCAGCCCTTCGACCGCGCGAGCTACGCGACGATCACGGAGACGCGCCCCGCGAAAGCCGGCCTCACGGGGACCGGCAAGTCGAAGGCGCACGTCGAGTGGGCGTGCGTTGCACGCTCGCCCGCCGAAGTCGTCACGAACGGCGCGAGCTGCCCGCTCGTCATCACCGTCGGCGACAAGAACCCAGTGACGATCAAGCCCAAGACCGGCCCCGACGGCCGCGGCAAGGTCGATCTCCCCGCGCTCCCGCCGAAGGGGGCTTCGACGTACGTCTCCATCGGTCTCGAGAAGGCGCCCGGTCGTTGGGCCGCGATCGCGCGTGTCGTCTTCGACGATGAGGTCCCCGGCACCACGAAGGTCGACGGCGTCGGTCACGTGCTCATGCCGCCGGGTCTTCAGTGGCGCTACCTGGTGAAGAAGGACCAGGAGCTCACGCACACGCTCGCCGGTCCCGGTCTCGTCCGCGTCGACGCGATCGCCGAGGCGGAGGAGTCGCCGAAGGTCGTCGTCATCGTCGAGGGGCCGAACGGCCCGAAGGAGACCACCGTCACGCTCGGCGGCGAGCCGACGCTCGTCGCCGTACCGAAGGGCGGCCTCGTGCGGGTGCGGTCGATCGGCGGGACGTCGACGATCGCCCTCGCCGAGCGCGTCGCCAAGAACGCGAGCCCCGAGGTGAGCGCCGTCGAAGAGGCCGAGGCCGAACCCGCGCACGCGGAGGCGGCCGACGACGTCGAGCCCAAGGCGACGACCTCGACCGCGCTGCTCGATGCGGGCGACCCGAACGCGATGTGGGCCGACGCGGTGTCGAAGAGCGACACGCCGCTCACGCCGCTCCAGGAGAACCTCGGCACGTTCACGACGCGCTCGCTCGGCCGCTACGGCACGATCCGCGAGGGCGACCCCATCCGGGACGCGCCCGACGGATACTTCGAGCAGACGGTCGGCTATCGCCGCCGCATCGAGACCCTCGGTCTCTGGACCGGCATCGCCGGTCTGGCGCGTGCGCGCGACGGCCACGAGAGCTGGGGTGCCAACGCCTTCTTCTGGGGGCACATCGATGCGCTGAGGCTTCGCGTCGGCGGCTACGCCGATCTCCACGGCCAGCGCATCGACCTGCAGGACGCCCGCACGTTCCAGCCCGACGTCTACGCGGAGTTCAGCGGGAAGATCGCCCCGAGCTTCTATCTCCTGCCCCGAATCGGGTACTCGGGCTTCTACACGAACTTCGACGGACGCCCGGTGTCGCTCGTCGGCGTCGACGACGACGTCTACAATGGCTTCCGCGCCAATCGCCCGACCTTGCTCTACGGGCAGGTGATGGCCTGGTTCGTGCCGTACTTCAACGACATCCTGTTCCTGCGCACCCGCGCCAACTGGAATCCTCTGACGGGGAATCTCAGCCACGCCGGCCTCCGCCCAGGCACCATTCTCGCGTTCGGCAACCTGGATCTCGGCCTCTACGCAGATGCGACGTGGTTCCGCGCGACGGAAGGCATCCGAGCGGAGTCAAAGGTCGACGTAACCGGCGTGACCTACGCCCTGTACAACCTCTGGGTTCGCGATGGCTCGCTCGACATCCAACCGGGTCTCGGCGGCCGCGCTCGCGCAGGCGATGGAGGTTGGGAGGTCTATGCGCTCGTGAACGTGTTCGCCAGCTTCCGTCGTGGTCTCCGTGACTTCGCCTCCCCCGAGCTCGCTTTCCCCGAGCAGTTCGGCGGCAACGTGCCGTGGCGTGGTCCGGCTGTGGGAGGAACGCGCTGATGCAGTCGTTCGACAACCCGCTCGGCCCCGGAAACCTGGGACGGCCCTCGCGGGCGTCGCGCATCTCGCGCGGCGCACCCCGTCGGGTGACGGATGATCCGATCAAGGTCGACGGCCTCCGCGAGCGGCTCGCCGCCCCGGAGCTCGCCGACGCCCGCAAGGCGCTCGAGCGCGGCGGCATCACGGCTGTGATCGCCATGGCTCGCGCGCACCTCGCGAGCTCCGAGGACGCCCGCGCTCGCTTCGAGATCCTCTCGCGAGACGTCGAGACGAAGCCGGCCGAGCGCGACGCGCTGATCGAGGAGTACCTCCGCGAGACGGTCACCGACGCGCGCGACCTGAAGATGGACCTGCGGGCCCGCAAGAAGAGCAAGGGGGCGCTCGTCGACCTCGGCACGCTCGCCGAGCGCGTGGTGAAGCGCACCGCCGACTGCGAGCGCGCCGCCGACGCGTGCCTCGCCCTCGCGCGCGCAGCCCTCGACGACGGACACGCGCCCTGCACCGATCTCGCGCCGATCTACGACCTCGCGCGCACGCAGGGGCACTGGTCCCGACGCGTGGAGGCGCTCGGCATGCTCTCCGATCTCGCCGCGCTCGGCGTCGGCAAGGACGCGCAGGAGCGGATCGCGACCGTCGCGCGCGCGCTGACGAACCGCACCGAGCACCGTTGGGTCCAGCCCGCCGCGCTGCACGCGCTCGCGTCGGTCGACTCCGCTGGTGCGCTCGCCATCGCGCGCGATCGGCTCGCGTCCCCCGAGCGTGGCGACGACTTCCTCGTGCGCGAGCGCATCGTCGAGCTCGCGGCACGCGGCGTGTTCGGGCCGATGGGCTTCTCGAGCATCGTGAACCTCGCGTTCGGCGATCCGAGCGATCACGTGCGCATCACGCTCGCCCGCTCGGAGCGCGACACGGTCCGCCTCGAGCGCATGGCCACCGTGGACGCGAGCCCGAAGGTCCGCGCGATGGCGCTGATCTCGATCGCCAAGCACGACGCGGTCGCCGCCGAGTCGATCCTCGCGACCGCGCTGCAGACCGAAAAGAGCGAGCTCGTGGTCCGCATCGCCGCCGAGGAGATCGGTGCCCTCGCGCGCCGCGACGGCATCTGCGATCGCGACACCGTCTGTGCAGGACTCGTGCGGGCCACCGAGCGCCAGGAGATCGCGGCGTCCGTGCGCAATCGCGCCGCGGACGCGCTCGCGGAGATCTCGGTCTTCTGCGATCCGATCTCGCGCGCGGCGTTCGAGATCCTCTCGCCGGTGGTCGCCGAGACGACCGTCGGCGCAAAGGCCATCGTGCACGACCAGCTCCTCGCAGGGCTCGACGACGGGCGGCTCGGTCGCGTGCTCTCGGTCCTCGCGCAGGACGACTTCGCGCTCGGCGTCGACCGCACGAAGGACGGCTTGATCCTCCACCGCGGAGAGCGTCGTCAGTTCACCGGGTGGCGCGCGCTGCACGAACTCACGCACCCCGCGCCGAGCAAGCGCCAGGCGTTCGATCACACGCTCGGTCGTACGCCAGCCGGTGCGCTCCGTGCGCCCCCCGGCGGCCTCGCGGAGCTGACGGCGACCCGCGTCCCCGGCGAACGCGTGCTCTCCGAGCGCGCCGGTGGCTGGGGACGACACCTCCCGCTGGTCGACGATCTGCTCTCGACGGGCGTCTTCAAGGTGAAGCCGGTCGCGCTCGTCGGCTCGACCGGCACGACGACGCTGACCCCCGCAAAGAGCCTCGGCGCCCGCATGAAGGGTTGGCTCTCGCTCACGACGAGGTACGCCGAGTACTCCGAGCTGCGCCGGCGCGCGCTCGATGCCGAGGAGGCGTCGACGCAGGTCGCGTACGTGAACGAGATCGCGAAGTCGACCGGGATCACCGTGCAGTACACGCCGCACACGTTCAACATGGGCGATGTGCGCATCGCGCCGGTCTCGCCCGCCGGCCTCTCCACGCGCGCGCAGAAGTACGCGCCCGGCGTCAACGCGCTCGCGCAGAAGGACGAGGCGAAGCCGATGGTGCTCCCTGCCCTCGCCCCGCTCGGCGCGCTCGGCACCAACGTCGATTGGAGCGGCGCGCGCGACGTGTGGAGCGATCTCGTCACCTACGCGCAGTCGCCGCACGGCAATCGCCTGCCGCACCTCGCGGCGTACGTCGCCGTCGTGCTCGGCGCTTTCCTCGTCCGCGGCGTCGCCGTGCGGCGTGCGATCGATCACGACCGCGACGCCCTCTCCCTCGTCATCGGCGGCTGGGGCACGCGCGGCAAGTCCGGCACCGAGCGGCTCAAGGCCGCGCTCTTCCAAGGCCTCGGCCACGAGTGCCTCGTGAAGACGACGGGCTGCGAAGCCATGTTCATCCACGCGGTGCCCGGCCAGATCGCGCGTGAGATCTTCATCTACCGCCCATACGACAAGGCGACCGTCTGGGAGCAGCGCGACGTCCTCGCGCTCGCGCGCGCGCTGAAGGTCCGCGTCTTCCTCTACGAGTGCATGGCCCTCCAGCCGGATCTCGTGAACCTGATCCAGTCGCAGTGGATGGAGGACGACTACTCGACCATCACCAACGCGTACCTCGACCACGAGGACGTGCAGGGTCCGAGCGGCTACGACGTCGCCACCGTGATCAGCGAGTTCGTCCCCACGAACGGCAACCTGATCACCAGCGAGGAGCAGATGCTCCCGCTGCTCCGCGAACGCGCCAAGGAGCGGGGGAGCACGATCCGCGTGGTGAAGAGCCGCGACGGCGATCTCATCGCGGACGACATGCTCGCGCGCTTCCCCTACAACGAGCACCCGCAGAACATCGCCCTCGTCACGTCGCTCGCCCGCGCGCTCGGCATCTCTCAGACGGTGGCGCTCGCCGAGATGGCGGACCACGTCGTCCCCGACCTCGGCGTCCTCAAGGACTACCAACCGGTCCCGCACCTCGGTCGCGAGCTCTCGTTCGTCAACGGCATGAGCGCCAACGAGCGCACCGCTGCCCTCGGCAACTGGCTCCGCATGGGGTTCGACGACCACGACCCGGACGCTTCGCCGAAAGACTGGATCGTGACGGTGGTGAACAACCGCGCGGACCGTGTCGCCCGCAGCGAGGTGTTCGCGCGCTTCCTCGTCGAAGACATCGCCGCCCATCGGCACGTGCTGATCGGCACCAACGTGACCGCGCTGAAGAACTTCATCGACGACGCGTTGACCAAGCACCTCGCCTCGATCTCGCCGACGTACGAGCTGTCCGGTGACGGCACCGAGCGGCTGCAGATGGCGCGCATGCGCGTCGACCGTGCGTTCTCCCGGCTCAAGGTCGGGAGCCTCGACGCTGCGAGCGTGCTGAAGGAGATGGAAGCCCTCTCCGGCCCCGCGCTCGACACCAGCACCGTCGAGAAGCTCCTCGAGCCGGCGTCGCCGGACGAGCACTACGAGGCGGCGAAGCGCGCCGTCGAGACGTCGCTCGCGACCTCGATCGACAAGGAGCTGCGACCGTTCCTCGTCGAGTCGATCGCCCGCCGCCGCGCCGTCCGCGCGGTCCACCTCCTCGTCGGCCGTGATCTCGGCGCCAAGCCGACCAGCGTCGACGCGGCGTTCGCCCGCAGCTACCGCGCGATGTTCGACGAGACGGTGATCCCGCTCGACGACTCGCAGCTGACCGGCGATCAGATCCTCGACGTCGTCGCGAAGAACGTCCCGCCGGGCGCGCGCGCCCGCATCATGGGCTGCCAGAACATCAAGGGCACCGGCCTCGACTTCGTCTACCGCTGGGTGAGCATCGACACGGTGCACAAGTACCTGGCGCTCCTCGAGTCCCCCATCCGCGAGAAGCGCGAGGAGGCCCTCCGCTCGCTTGCGATGCACGGCGACTACGGCCTCATGGACGCGAAGCTCGCGCTCACGCGCGTGGAGCTCGTGCAGAAGAGCGATCCGCACGCGAACGTCCTCCCGTACGACGTCGCCCTCGCGCGCCTCCGCGAGGTGGTCGACAAGCGGTCGAAGCGCCTCGCGACCACGCGCGGTAAGACGCTGAGCGAGTCGATCCGCGGCGTCATCGGCAGCACGTTCGACTACCTCGACTCGACGCGCCGCCGCCGCATGGCGACGGAGCTCCTCGAGGCGCTCGTCACCGGCCGCGTGAGCCACGCCGGCGCCGCCAAGAAGATGCGCGAGATCGTCGCTCGCACCAAGGGCGCCTGGATGCAGGTTCAAGGGGCCTGAGACCGCGCTTCTGACGATCGCCCGACGGCAGATCGGATTGAACACGGAGGCGCGGAGGCACAGAGGTTCGAGAGTCTGCCGATCGCGGTCGCGCCTTCTCGTCGCTCGTCGACGCGATCTGCTCCCTGCCCGCGACGGCAGCTTTTTGCTGGGTGGCGTAGTCAGGGAAGCGCCAGAGCAAAGAAGCCATCGCAGAGAGCGTGCGGCAGCACTTCACGAACCTCCGTGCCTCCGCGCCTCCGTGTTCAATCGATCACGAACCCCGATTTCGAGAATCGTGCTCGGTGATCTAGAGCTTCCCACGGACGAGCCAGACATGGCTCGCGACGCCGGGGCGGAACGTGCTGTTCACGACCGCGAAGCCTCCCGTGCCGTCGACTGCGAGCTTCTTCCCGAGCCCGCCCTGCTATACGGTGCCGGACGTCACGGTGTCGATGACTACAACTCCCGTTCCCGCTCGGACCTCGGCCGACGGCAGTGTATCTTCGCGGATGTGAGTCCCGAACAGCTGCAGACCCTCCTCGCGGCCGGTGTGAAGCATGGCGCGAGTGACATCCATTTCCGCGTCGGAGGCCCGCCGACGTATCGCGTGCGCGGCGGCCTCGCGCAGCTGAAGTACGACGTGCTCTCGCCATCCGACACCGAGGACATCGCGCGCCTGATGATCCGAGACCCGCGCGCGGTCGAGAACCTGGGGGCGATCGAGGAGTACGACACGAGCTATTCGCTCCCGGGCGTCGCCCGCTTCCGCGTCAACGTCCTCCGCCAGCGTGGCTCGTTGAGCCTCGTCCTCCGCATCATCCCGAGCCACGTC
>JBKJQC010000483.1:0-11049 GCA_046593995.1 Polyangiales bacterium | reverse complement strand
GGCGCTCTTCTGCTGCAGCGTGTAGACGAGGTTGGTCGTGATCCGCGCGCCCGACGCGCCGAGCGGGTGGCCGAGCGCGATCGCTCCGCCGTTCACATTCGCCTTCTCGAGCGGGAGCTCGAGGTGCTTCTGGCAGGCGAGCCACTGTGGCGCGAACGCCTCGTTGATGTCGTAGACGTCGACGTCGTTCGGCTTCAGGCCAGCGCGATCGAGCGCCTTGGGGATCGCGTACGCCGGACCGATGCCCATGAGCGTCGGGTCGACGCCGGCGACGCCCCAGCTCACAAGGCGGGCGAGGGGCTTCAGGCCCTTCTTCGCCGCGAACTCCGCGGTGGTGACGACGAGCATCGCGGCGCCGTCACAGATGCCGCTCGCGTTACCGGCGGTCACGACGCCGTCCTTCTTGAAGACGGTCGGGAGCTTCGCGAGGATCTCCTTCGTGGTCTGCGGGCGCGGGTGCTCGTCGGTCGCGACGGTCACGGTGCCCTTCTTCGTGACGATGTCGTAGGGCGCGATCTCGTCCTTGAACGCGCCGGCTTCGTTCGCCGCGGCCCAGCGCTTCTGCGAGGTGAGCGCGTAGTCGTCGGCGTGCTCGCGAGTGATGCCGTACTTCGTCGCGAGGTTCTCCGCAGTGATCGCCATCGGCGCGTTGCAGTAGCTATCGGTGAGGGCGCTCCAGAGCGAATCTTCGACGGACGGCGACTTGCCGAAGGGCCAGCCCTCGCGACCGCCGCGCAGCACATGCGGGGCTTGCGTCATGTTCTCGGTGCCGCCGACGAGGACCGCTTCCGCGTCGCCCATCAGGAGGTAGTGCGCGCCTTGGATGATCGCCTCGAACCCAGAGCCGCAGAGGCGGTTCACGGTGACGGCGGGCACCTCGATCGGGACGCCGGCCTTGAGGCCGACGTGTCGCGCGCAGTAGATCGCGTCCGCGCTCGTCTGCATCACGTTGCCGACCACGACGTGGCCGATGTCGCTCGGAGCAACGCCGCTCTGGGCGAGGGCCGCCTTCGCCGCGTGCACCGCGAGGTCGGTCGCCGTGACGCTCTTCAGAGCGCCTGCCATCGTGCCGAACGCCGTGCGCTTTGCGCCGACGATGACGAGATCCTTGCCGAGCTTCGCCATGTGACGAGTCCTCCTGGCCGCGCGCCGGCCGGTCCGTCGGCGGCTGCGGGGTTGGATCCATAGAGCGCGCGACGCCGCAGGGGAACCCTCGGCGCTCAGACGGGGGCTTCTTCGAGGATGTCGGCGGAGAGCAGGATCGCGAGCACGCGCCGGCACGCCTCGGCCGCGGTGTCGTTGCGCCGCTTCCGCTCGGCCGCCATGGCGGTGGCCGCCGCGAGCAACGCCGAGTCGCGATCGCCGGCGACTCCGAGCGCGATCGACAGCGCGAGGTCGGTGCGCGCGCGCGCGTCGTCCGACTGCTGGGCTTGCTGTGCGGTGCGCGCGAGCTGGACGCCGTCGGCCGTGCGTCCCTGCCCGAGCGCGGCGATCGCGCGGAGGCGCAGGACGGCGGCCGTCGTCCCTCCGACCACCTCGATCGCGGAGAGCGCGGCCTCGAGACCGACGAAGTCCGCGGCACGGAGCGCCTTCCGAGCAGCGTCGGAGAGCTCGGACAGACCCTCCCGTCGTCGCGTGGACTCGGCGACGGAGTCCTCCTCCGCTGCGCCCTCGGGGGCTCGCGGTGACACCGGCTTCGCCACCTCGTGCCGTCCGCTGCTCAGGCGTGACGACGGATCGAGGCCGAGCGTCGCGAGATCCGGCGGGGGCATGTAGGGCGCGGGCAACGCAGCGATCTGGCCCGTCGTGAGGTGCGTGACGCCGAGGCTCGGCCGCGACGGCACGATCCGTTCGCTCGGGGCGGGAGACTCGTCGACGAACTCGACCCTCGCAGCCGGTCTCTGAGGGAGCGGCGGTGCCTTCGGCGCGAGGGGCACAGGGTCGCGGGCCGTGCGCAACGTCGATGGAGACGGCTCGTCTTCCTCGATCGCATCCTCGAGCTCGAGCTCCAGCGCGTCGGGGGGGAGCGAGACCGCGACGACGTCCTGTTCGCTCGTCGCACGCTCCTCCTCCTCGTGCGGCACCTCTTCGGTCGGCCCGCTATCCGCCTCGGCCTCCGGCTCGGCGGGCGTCGGTGGCTGCGGGGAGCGGCGCGACGGCCGCGGAGGAGGGGACGGCGTCGTCGGCATCGGCGCGGGGCTCGCGCCCTCTGCGCGCGCGAACGCGGCGAGCGATGCTGCCCACGGATCGAGACCCGCCTTCCGCGCGCGATCGGCCGCGCGCGTGCCGAGGGACGCCGCGCCGAGGTGATCTCCGGCGAGGGCCGCGTGATGCGCGCCCTCGGCGAGATCGAGACCGTGCGCCTCGCGCGCGAGGGCCGCCGCGAGCGCCGCGTGGATCCGTCGTCGCACGCCGTCGTCGAGCCGCTCGATCGCCGCTTCGCGGAGCGTGCGCGAGGTCGGCGACAGGAGTTCGGCGCGGATCTCGACGAGCGCGTCCTGCACGAGGCGCGGGAGGACCTCCGCGAGCGGCGTGCTGACGCCGAGATCGACGCTCGCCTCTTCGAGCACGCGCAGCGGCAGACCCGCGCCGGCGATCGCGATCGTCGCCGCCACGAGACCGTCGTCCTGCCGATCGGTGTCGAGCATCGCGAGGCGGCGCGAGGCCCACGCGTGCGCCGAGAGCGCGCGCCCGCGACCGGAGGACTTCGAGCGCGCGACGATGGTCGCGACGCCCATCGTCGTGCGCACTGCCAGATCGCCGACGGCCACGCCGTGACGGACCGATTCGAGGATCGCGAGCGGTACGCCGCCGCCGCGACGCGTCCAGCGACGCACGACCTCTGGGCTCACGTGCGACTTGCCGCCGCACACCTCTTCGAGGACCGCGGTCGACTCGTGTGGCTGCAGCGGCTTCAGCGTGAGGTCGGCCTCGACCACCAGCGACGCGAGTGGCTGCGGTACGACGTCGCCGATGTCGAGCCGCGCCACGACGGCGAACGCGGCGTCGGGGACGCTCGCGGCATGTCCGATCACCTCGAGCGTCGCGTGGTCCACGTGCGTCGCGTCGTCGATCACGACCCAGGCGCGCTCGTCGCGCTCTCCTGCGAGCCATTCGCGCACGAGATCGCTCGCGGCCTCGACGTCGATGCCGCGACCTAGCTCGATCGCGTCGAGGTGATCGCGGACGCGCGCGCCGAGCTCTCGCGGCCTCGTCTCTCGCGCGCGGACGAGCGCGAGCCGGAGCGCACCGAGCGGCTCGACGCTGCACAACGCAGGCTCGATCACGATCGCACGGCGTGCGCGGACCGCGAGCTCTTCGAGGAAGCGCGAGCCGCCGACCCCCGCCGCGGCCCGCACGATGGCGAGCCCCCCCGGCTCCACCGCGTCGATCATCGCGAGGGAGCCCTCGCGCCCGACCAAGCGCGCTTCGTGGATGCGCGACACCGCCGTCGAGCTCCCCCGGCGCCAAGGCTCCTGCAGATCGAGCACGAGGCCGCGGAGACGCTTCCCTGCGTCGTCGCCGAGCGTGGCCACGCGGCGACCGGTGCCGAAGAGCGAGCCCTCGCTCGCCTCGCGAATCGTGGCGTCGACCAACACCTCCCCGGGCGCCGCCGCACGCGCGAGCGCAACGGCGCGCAACGCACCGACGCCGACCGAGAAGCGCTCGAACGGATCCACCTCGTCGTCACGCACGGCGGCGAGATCCCCGGTCGCGATCCCGACGCGCCACCGACGCGCGAGCGGCCCTCCGTGATCGACGTACGCGAGCGCGAGCTCGACGGCTTCTTCCAGCGCAGCGTCGTCGAACGCGAACGTGGCGCCGTCTGCGCCGACGCCGACCAATCGCGCACCGGAGACGGCGGCGCGTTCCATGGCGCCGCGCACCTGCTCGGCGAGCACCAGCGCCTCCGGGAGCTCCCCTCCCCAGCGGAGGGCAACGACGATGAAATTCACACTCACCCGCGCCGATCCGTCGCGATCACTTCACCCGCACGCGCTTCTTCAGCGCGGCGAGCTCGTCGTCCACTTCGGCTGCACCTGACGCCGTACCCTTCGACTCGACCTCGAGCTTGCGGAACTTCGATTCGAGCTCGGCGTCCTTGAACTCGTCCTCGTGGAGCTCGCGCATCGCGGAGGCCTCGGCGTCCTCCTGGTCGATCTTCTCTTCCATCTGTCGGAAGGCCTCGAACGCGTTGCTTCCGCTGGTCGCTCCGAGGTTCTCGGCTCCGCCGCCGGCCTTTGCGATCTGCGACTTCGCCGCGATCGTGCCCTTCTTCGCCTCGAGCTCGGCGTGTTTCCGCTCCATCTGCTTGAGGTCGTCGCGCATCTTGAACGCCTGCGCGAGGGCCGCCTCCCGATGCTTCTCGGTGGCCGCGAGCTCCTCCGCGATGCGGCCCTTCTGCTTCAGGGCCTCGCGCGCGAGCGCGTCGTCGCCGGCCTTGACCGCGAGGACCGCGCGCTGCTCCCAGCGCTCGACCGACGTCTTGAGCTCGTCGCACTTCTTACGGAGCTGCTTCTCGGCGCCGACGGCCGCGACCACGTCCTCGCGCGCGCGCCCGAGCTGCTCCTTCATCTCGTCGAGGGTCAGCTCGACGAGCTTCCGAGGATCCTCGGCTTTGTCGATCATCGAGTTCACGTTCGACGAGATCGCGCGCTTCGCCCGGTCGAAGATCCCCATGGCTTCAGCGTAGGGCCGTCGCCGCGCGGGCTGCAAAGGGTCAGGGCGCGCCCGAGACGACGCCGGCCACCACGAAGACCGCGGCCGCGATGGCCGCGACGCCGCCGCCGTACCGCAGGGCACGCGCCGAACGCTCGCCGCGCTTCGCCACGGCCGCGAGGGGCGCCGCCAGGAGCCCGCTCATCGCGCTCATCGAGAGCAACGAGCCGACCGCGAAGAGGAAGAGGAACCCGAGGGCGGCGCTCGCCTCCGTCAGGGTGGTGATGCAGATCAGCGTGATCGCCGCCGTGCCCGAGGCCCCGTGCACGAAGCCCACGAGCGTCGAGCGCTGGACCGCTCTCGCCGAAGAGGCCCTCCGAGGCTCCGACGCAAGAGCGTGCGGACGCGCGCGCATCGCCCAGATGCCGAGCGTCACCAGCATGATCGCCACGGCGACGTCGAGCACCACGGCGAGCGCGACGGGCACCTTCACGCCGAGCGCCACGAGCACGCCGCCGATGGCGACGATCGCGATGGCGTGACCGAGGCCCCACGCGGCGCCCGTTCGTGCGGCGGCGCGCGGGCTCGGGGCGTCACCGACGAGGGTGGTGATCGCCGCGAGGTGATCCGGCTCGAGCGCGTGCCGCACGCCCAAGAGCAGTCCCAACACCAGCGGTTGCGCGACGAGCACGGGAAGTCCGTAGCACGTCTTGGCCCATTCGTGCCACCGAGCTCTGCGCCTCGCTCGTCGGCCGGCCGGACCTGCGGCTCAGGCTCGAAGCCGACGGGCGAGCTCGAAGGTGCGCGCGTTGTCGAGGACGCCTTCGAGGAACGCTGCGCGTGCTGCTCCCTCGTCGAGCGTCGCCGCGCGCTCGAGCAGTCTCTCGCACGCGCGTTCGATGGTGTCGCGCGCTTCCGCGAGGTGGCCGTTCGCGGCGAGCGCTTCGGCGTGGACGCGCCGGAGCACCGCTTCTCCCTCGGCCATCCCGCCGAGCCGGGCGAAGATCTCCATCCCGGAGCGCGTGGCCACGAGCGCTTCAGCCGTCTCGCCCCTACGCAAGTGGAGCTGGGCTCGCACGGCGAGCGCGTAGGCGAAGGACGGCGGGTTGTGCACGAGATCCGGGAGCGCCAGCTCGACGAGGTCCCAGGCCTCGTCGATCGCCTCGAGCGCGAGGAGCGTCTCCGCGAGCAAGACCCGCGCGCCGCCGCGGAAGCGCGTGTCGACCGTGCCCGCGAACGCCGAGACGGCTTTCTCGCGGAGCCGGCGCGCCGTCTCGTGATCGCCGCGCCACCCAGCCACCCGTCCGAGATTGAGCAACACGCCGGCAACGACGTAGGGACTCCCTCCGCGCTCGGCGGCGGCGAGTGATTCCCGGAGGACCGCCTCGGCCTCGTCGTACGCGCCGGCCTCGGTGAGCGCGGCACCGAAGTTCATGCCGAGCAGTCCGAGGCGACGCCGATCCTCGACGTCACGCAGCGTCGTCCAGACCGAGCGGTTGAGCGCGACGTAACGACCGATGTCGCCGCTGTGGTTCGCGCGATGTCCGCGCGCCTGATCGAGGAGCGCACGCGTGAGTGGCGCGAACGAGTCCTGCGCATCCACGAACGACTGCGCCTCCTCGATGATCTCGTCGGCGCTCTCGTACCGGCCGACGAACATCAGCGCAGCGCTCACGCGCGACGCCGCGGCGACCCACGCCTCGATCGCTGCCGTGTCGCTGAACGCGATCGTCGCAGCCCTCGCCGACCTGAGCTCCGCTGCGACCTCTTCCAGCGCGTCGGGTGCACCTCTTCGGCCGCGCGCGACCGCGAGGTCTTCCGCGGCCGCGCACCAGATTTTGGACCCTCTGGGGCAAAGCACCATCGCGTCGAGCGCCGCGACCTCGGCCTTCGCCGAGTCGCCCAGCGAGATAGCGGTGCGCGACTCTGCGTACCGCATGAACCCGAGCGCCTCGCCGTCGACACCGCACGCGATCCCGCGGGCGGTGGCGAGCGACACCGCACCGGCGTCGTTCATCGAGAGAGCGTGCTCGACGGCGCGGAAGTAGGCCTCGCCTGCGCGTACGCGATCGCCTCCGCGTTCCCAGTGCTCGGCGAGCACCATCGCCTGCGCCTCGCCCGTCGTCGCGAGCCACTCCGCGGCGAGCCGGTGTCCGAGGGCGCGGTCTTCGTCGGTGAGCATCGCGTAGGCAGCGTCGCGAACGAGCGAATGCCGAAACGCGTAGGTGTCACGCGCGCCGGGCAGGCGACGCACGACCTCTCGTCGGACGAGCTCCTCGAGCGACGCCACCGACGGCGCACGGACCAAGGCGTCGACCCCTGCGGCGGAGAACGTCTCGCCGAACACGCTCCCGGCGCGGAGGATGCGTCGCGCGTCGGCGTCGAGCGCGTCGAGACGCCCCTGCACCATCGCGAGGACCGTGTCCGGGAGATCTTCGCGGCCGACGGCCGTCGCGCGGATCAGCTCTTCGAGGAACAGCGCGTGGCCCGCCGAGCGCTCGACGATCCGTTCGACGGCGGCCGCCGTGGCGCCGGGGAGCACGGCGCGCACGAGCCGCTCGCTCCCCTTGCGCGAGAGCTCGCCGACCCGCAGCGAGAGCACGTCACGCTGCGCGAACAGGTCCGGGTGCGTCCGATCGATCTCGGGGCGTGCGCACGCCAGCACCATCAACGGGCGGCTGCGGAGCGCATCGAGCGCGGCGTCGACGAGCGCGAGCGAGGGAGGATCGGCGTCGTGGACGTCGTCCAGGACGAGCACGACCGGGCGCGTCGCGCACTCGCCGCCGAGCCAGTCGGCGAATGCGCGCTCGATGTGATCCCGCATCAGTCCGGGCTCTCCGCGCGCTGCCTTCAAGAGCGTACCGACGCACGGATCGGCGCGGTCCAGGGGCGCCAGGAGCTCGCCGAGGAACGCGCTGACGCGCTGCACGTGCTCGGACGCGACCGAGCTCTCGACGCGCGTCGAGAGCTTGTTGCGGCGGACGTCGGGGGGCTCGCTGGCTGCGGCGCCGATCACATTGCGGATGACCGCGGCGACCAGGCCGAAGGGAACGCCCGCGTCCATCGCTTCCGCGTGCGTCGACCAGATCGCGGGCGCAGAGCCGTGCGCGCGGAGCACGCGTACGACCTCGTCACGCAGACGCGACTTGCCGACGCCCGGAGCGCCGGTGACGAGCACCACGCGCGCGATCGGCTCCTCCGCGCACTGCTCGAACGCGTTCACCACCGTCGCGAGCTCTCGTTCGCGCGCGACGAACGGTGTCCGCCGTCCGAGGACCTCGGGAGCGTCATCGCCCCGCTCGCCCCGCAAGGTCCCGTCGATCACGTCGAAGCGAGCTTCGATCAGGCGCTCGGTGACCTCGTCGACGACGATCGATGTAGGCGCGCCGCGTGCGCGCACGAGCGCGACCGCGCGGTCGATGGCGTCGCCGGTCGGGACCGGCCCCTCGAAGAGCGCCCTCCCGGTGGCGATCGCGAGCGGCGTGTCCAACAGCTCGGAGCGGAGCGACAGGGCGCAGCGCGCGGCACGCACGGCCTGCTCGGCGGCGCCACCGCGGGTGCCCACGACCGCCAGCACCGTACCGTCGGGGAGCATCTCGAGGTGCGCGTCGAACCGCCGAGCGAGCGCGCGGAGGAGCGAGAGCCGCGCCGCGAACGCGTCGTTGGTCGCCGTCTCGCCGAAGTACGCAGCGTCCCGATCCGTCTTGCCGATGATCACGCTGACGAGCCGTCGCTCGCCGGTCGTGAGCGAGGGGCCGCGGAGGCTCGCCGGGCGCGCTTCTCCTTCGTGGTGTTCGAGCGCATCGATTGCCGAGATCACCGCGCTCGCGTCGGCGAGTCGTCCGTTCGGCTCCTTGCACAGCATGCGCGCGACCAGCGCGTCGAGCGCCGGGGGTACGTCGTCGCGCACCTGGGCGAGCTGCGGGGGCTCGGCAAAGAGGATCTTCGCCATGAGCGCGACGATGTGCTCGGCCGAGAACGCCGCTTCGCCGGTGATGCACTCGAAGAGCACGCACCCGAGCGCGAAGACGTCGGCACGCGCGTCGATGTGCTCGGCGCCGCGCGCTTGCTCGGGCGCCATGTAGCCGGGCGTCCCGAGCATAGCGCCGGTGACGGTCGCGTTCGTTGCGCGCGCGACGCGGGCGATCCCGAAGTCGAGGACCTTCACGCGCCGCGTGTCACCGCCCGGGAGGAACAGGTTGCTCGGCTTGATGTCGCGATGGACGATCCCGAGCGCGTGCGCGTCCTGCATTGCCTCGGCGACGCGACGCGCGAGCGCGATCGAGTCCGCGATCGTGAGGCCGCCTCGTGCGAGACGCGCGTGGAGATCCTCTCCCTCGAGCCACTCCATCGCGAGCCAAGGAGCGCCGGCCTCGGTGAGCCCGTCCGCGACGTGACGGACGATCGCCGGGTGACGGAGCTGCGCGAGGACCTTCGCTTCGCGCGAGAACCGCCGTGCGTGGTCGGGGGAGACGCCTTGCAGGACCTTCACGGCGACGTGCTCGCCCGCCGCGAGGTCGCGCGCGCGGAAGACGGTCGCCATGCCGCCCTCGCCTGCGAGATGCTCGATCTCGAAGCGGCCGCCGATCACCTCCCCCGGACGCAGCATCACAGCGTGCCGGGCTTCTTCTTCCAGCCGCGACGTCGCACCACGCCGAGGAGCTTCAGCGGCTCGTCGCTGGCGCTGAAGCGCAGGTGATCGCCGATGGTCACGGTGTGCACCTCGTGCGGGCCATCGACGAACACGCGGCCGTCGGCCATCTTCACGCGCATCGAGAGGCTCTGCCCCTTCGGCACGAGCCCGCGTGGCAGCTTCAGCGTCTCGCCCGCGGGCGTGTACGGCTCGCGCACCACGAACTGCAGCTTCTCGCTGATCAACGGCAGCACGCGTCCACCGGCGCTGCGCTGCGCGGCCGTCGATCCGGCGGCGGGGCCGATCCAGATCCCCGAGGACTTCTGCTCCTCGGTCAGACCGCGATGGTCGAGGATGTAGCGCGTCGTCGCCGCGGGGGACGCGCAGCACACGAGCACCTCGTTGAGCACGCGCGTCGTGAGGAGCTGATCGTCCTTCTCGACCTTCATGCGCGTGAGCTCCGCGACCGGAAGGCTCCCTTCGAGCGCCTTCTCGAGCGTCTCCCGCACGGCGCCGAGGCGACCGCCGCAGAAGAAGCCGACCGAGTACTGCGGCGCGCTGTTGATGGCGAGGATCGGCGTGTCGCTCACGGCGTGCGAGGCCGCGAGCAGCGTGCCGTCGCCGCCGACGGTCATCACGAGATCGGGCTTACGGCTCTGCGGGGTCGCGCCCGTCCCGCTGCTCGGGCCGGTCGGCGTCGGTGGATCGATGACGACGCGGAACTCGTCGAGCGCGGCGGCCATCACCATGCGCGCTTCGCACCCGAGCGCGGCGAGCGCGTCGCGCACCTCTTCGAGACACGCCTCGTGCTGCTGGTGCGCGCCCGACATGCGCTTGACCGTGAGGTCCTTCTCGCGGAGCAGCTTCTCGACGCGCTCGTGACGATCGGGATCCTGCCCCTCGAGGTGGACTCGCAGCGCGCTCTTCTTCGCGAGGACGAGGACGATCGGACGCACTCAGTCCTCGTCTCGTTCGACGCCGTCTTCCACGCCCGCCGCGCGCAGCCGCGCGTCGAGGCGGCGCAGCGAGAGCTCCGTCTTGGCGTCGGGGAGCAGCCCGCGATCGCACCAATCGAGCGCGCGCGACAGCGGCACCTCGATCACGCGCGCGCCCTTCTCGAGCGGTCCGTCGCCCTCGGGCTCGGGGCGTGCGCCCGAGTCGATCTCGGCTTCGTAGAGGTACACCGCTTCGCCGATGATCCCCGACGAGGGGAACATCACGCCGCCGAGCGGGCGCACGCGCGACGCGTCGAGATCGATGCCGACCTCCTCTTTCACCTCGCGCACGACGCACGCGAGGAGACCGGCCGCGCCCTTCTCGCCTTCTTCGACCAGACCCGCGGGCACCTCCCACAGCTCGCCGCGGTCGGCGCCTTCGGGATACGGGAGCGGACCCTCGCGCAGCGGATCGGGGCGGAGCGCGAGTGGCGGGCGGACGGCGCTGCGCAAGAGCACGCGCCGCTCGCCGTCGACGACGAAGTGCAGGAGCACCGAGACCGCATCCTGGTTCCAGCGCTCGACGCAGTCGTACTTGAACGGCTCGCTCTGTCCGCCGTTCTCCTGCGAGACGCCGGTCTCGGCGGGGTACGCGGCGCGGATGAACCGACGCTTCACGCGCAGGTACCCCTCGTCGCAGCGAGACTTCGCGGTGTAGTCCTCGGTGATCGCCACCGTGATCCCGGGGAGGGGAGGCGGAGCCGCTGCGGGGTCGAGTGGGCGGCGAGTGCCAGGCATGGGGACGGAATCGTCTCCGCATTC
>JBKJQC010001219.1:0-7117 GCA_046593995.1 Polyangiales bacterium | reverse complement strand
CGAACGACGCCTGACGCGCAGCACGCCGGACGTACAAAAGCGCCTGACGCGACTGCTCGCGACGGCCCGCCCCTGAGCGGTCGTGAATCATTCGCTCGCCTCCACAAGGTCAACAGGGAGGCGAGGAGCCGGGGAGCTCAGAGGGAGGTCGAGCATGTGCTGCCGCGCGTGAGCCTCGACGTCTTGGCGGCCATGGTGTCATCGACGTCGTCGCGTCGTCCGGCAGACCCTCTGGGGCCTCCCTCTCGCCTCCCCGGCTCCCCGGCTCCCTGTTGGCGGGCGGCTCCGGTCGAGACCAAAAAGTTCACGCTCTCTGATGGCTGACGAGTGGCAGTGGGGTCAGCGAACGGGTGCGGAGCCGAGCACGAGGCGCATACCCTCTGCTTCGGGACCGGCGTCGGGGCCGCGCACGAGCGGGAGGCGCGAGTTGCCGGAGAAGAAGCCGGTGAGGATCGTGATCGGCTTGCCCGACGGCATGTTGGGCTCGAGGTTGAACTCGCTGTCGTCGACGATGACGTCGCCGGGGAGCCAGTTGTCCATCGGGTACTTCCCCTGGAGCGGCACGTGGTCCCACGTCTTGCGCGCCGTCGCGGTGCCCGGCTGCTCCACGTGGATGAAGATCTGCCAGCCGCCGCTGATGCGCGCGGTCACGCGGTAGATCAGCCGGAGCTTCACGCGCTGACCCGAGGTCACCGACGTGATCACGTGGCTCTTCTCGTCGGTGAGCTCGTAGCCCACGCACGCGAGCTTGCCGTCGATGTCGCAGTCGAGCGCGTTCTGCGGGACGCAGATCGGCGCGTTCGGATCGCTGCAGTTCGTCGTCGTCGTCGGAACGCTCTCGAGGATCATGCGCTCGAGCGGGTTCTCGTTGCGGGCGCCGCCGAGGCCGTTGCTCGCGAGGACGATCTGCTGCGAGCGCGCGTCGAGGATGGGGAGGTTGCTCCTCGGCTCGGCCTTCTGTCGCCAGAGGAAGTTCAGCTCGGCCAGGTTGTCTGCGCGGAGCGCGAGGAACTTGCGTTGGCCTCCCGACGGAGCAGCGCTCGTGGAGAGCCAGTCGTGTGCGGCGCGCGCGTCGTTGAGGACGACGGGCTTCGCGTCGCCGAGATCGTACGCGGCGGTCCGCGCGTTCACGCCGAGGAGCCCGATGGGCGCGCCGCCGCCGATCTCGCGGTACTTCGAGAACACGCCCTTCGGCGAGAACTGGTTCGCGACCGCGGGCATCACGCCCCACGCCCACACTGCACCGGCGACGAGGCCGCCGAGCATGATGGTGGCGACGCGCTGCTGCCGCAGGTTGCGGAACGCGTCGCGGCCGTAGAGGAACGCGACGTACGCGAGGTATGCGACGACGACGCCGACGAGCACCATCCACCACAGGTTCACGACGATGTCGCGCTGGGGGCCGGAGAGCGCCTGCAGCTGAGGGATGATCTTGCGGAGGCTTCTCTTCCAGGTGAGGACGCCCGCGATCGCGAAGCACGCCTCGAAGCTGAGGAAGAGCAGGATGAAGAGCCCGTGCCACGGGTGACGCCACGCCGCGATCGCGCCGCGGATGGGCTTCTTCAGCTCGTCGACGCGCGTCCAACCCGGACGCGGGTTCTCGTCGAGCCAGACGAAGAAGATCGGGAGCCAGAAGATGCCGGCCGCCACGTAGAGGGCGAGCTTCAGCTTGAGGCGGAGCTCTTCGGGCGCGCTCACGCCGTAGATGCCGTAGGGCTCGATGACCGGCGCGGTCGCGAGCTCGACGGGGGACTTCGCGAGATCCTCGAAGGTGAAGTCGTTGAGCACGAGCCCCGCGAAGACTGCGGTGCCGATCGCGACCGCGAGCGACGCGGACGGGGAGCGTTCGAGGTCGCGGAGCACGACGGCGACCACGATCGCGAGCGCGACCGGCGCTGCGAAGGGGATGAGACCGAACCGCGGGGCGGCGACGGCCTGGATCGCGTAGCAGAGCGCTGCCGCGACCAGCGCCGCGATGCGGAGATCGATCTCGCGGCCGGTGGCTCCGGGCTCGTTGGTCGCTGGGCGCGCGAGCATCCGCCCGAACGCGAACGGGAGGAAGCAGCTCCAGGGGAAGGCGCCATGCGCGATCTGGCGGACGTAGAGATCGTAGGTCGGGAACTTGCGCGAGCCGTTGGCGAGCGCGCCCACGGCGGCGACGAAGCGGCCGTCCTCGCTCATCATCGCGACGGCGCACCCTTCGGCGACGCCGAGCGCGCCGATGCCGAGCGCAGCGCCGACGATCGCGCGCTCGGCGCGATCCTCGGGCTCGCCTGCGACGACGGCGAGCGCGATGCCGGAGACGACCGCGGCGGCGACGAGCGCGCGCACGGTCCAGACGCGGAGGATGGCCTCACCCACCTCGGCCGGTGCGAGCTTCACGCCGAGCGCGATGCCCCCGGCGACGATCGCCACGCCGACCAATGTCGAGAGCGGCGCGCGTGCGTCGACCGAGCGATCGACGTTCGCGGTGCGCACGAGCCACGCCAGACCGACCGCCGCCGCGGGGGCGCAGCCGACGGCGAGCCCCCGACACCCGATGCCCGCTGCGACGCCGACTGCACCGGCGACGGCCCATGGCAGACGCGACGCCCACGAGGTCGGCGTGCCCGCTTCATCGCGATCGAACGCCGCGACGGCGAGCCCGGAGAGGGCGAGCGCGGACGCTCCCATCGTCGCAGCGTCACCGAGGATCAGCCGACCCTGCGACAGATACATCGGCATCGTGATCAGGGCTGCGCCCGCGAAGAGCCCGGCGCGCGCGTCGACGAGGCGAGACACCGCGAGCGTCACCGCGATCGCGCCGATCAGCGCCCACATCGCGAGCGGGATGCGACCGGCGGCCTCGGACACGCCGAGCATCCGGAAGCCGAAGGCCACCGACTGCACCATGACGATCGGCCGGAGGTCCGTGCTCTTCGCGTTCGGGTCGACGCCGCACGTCGCGAGGTCGACGTTCCCGAGGGCCGCTGCTCGGCGGCAGCCCTGATCCGCGAGCGCGAGCTCGTGGGGATCCCACAGACCGAGCGTCCGCAGATCCTTGAACAGGAGGAAGGACGCGATGATCGTGACGGCTGCGACGGCGATCAGGATCGCCCGCGGCGCGCGCACACCGAGGTGGCCGATGCGGGTCGGCGGCAGGCTCGGAGGCCCGCCTGGCGTGATCGCGTCCGCATCGAGCGAAACACGCGGAGGGTCGTCACTTGCGACGACGCGCTCCGCGTGCTCGGGATCATCGGCCTGGGGAGTGTTTTGCTCGGTGCTCACGGCGATGCGGACCGTAGTCCGCGACACCCATGAGGTCGAGCTGGAATTCTCGGAGGACGCCCAGGCGTTTCGCCGATTTCCGCGCGCTCAGATCACTTGCCGAGCTTCGCGACGGCGGCGCTGAGGCGGCCGATCGTGCGCGACGCCATCTTCGAGTGCACGGCACCCTTGGTGGCGGCCTTGTCGAGCTGCTCGATCGCGGTGCGGAGCGCAGTGGTCGCCGCGGCTCCGTCCTTCGCCGCGATGGCCGTGCGGACCTTCTTCACGAAGGAACGGACGGCGCTCTGGCGCGCCTTGTTGCGCGCGGTGCGGGTGATGCGCTGACGGTTGCGCTTCTCGGCGGACGCGTGATTTGCCACGAGGAATCTCCAGAACCTGCGAAGGGATCACCCGGAAGAGGGAACCCTTGAAATAGGGGGGCGCACTCTAGCGAATGGCCCGGGGCCGTCAAGCGCCGCGGCGGTCAGGGGGCGTCGTGACCGAGGACGAGCGTCTCGGCGACGCCCGTGAGCGAGTGGCGATGGACCTCGATGGCGCCGTCGTCGCGCAGGTCGAGCCCGGCGATTCCTCCGCGCACCTCGATGTCGCGCGCGACGAGGTTCGTGCCGTTCGTCGGCGTGTCGACGAAGCGGTCGAAGCGCGGGCTGTCCTTGGACTTGGCGACCACCGCGAGGACGATTCCGTCGCGGAAGACACGGTGGGCGAGCGTTCCGTCGACGTGGACGGTGCGCCAGGCGGTGCCCTCGCCGAGCGGCCGCGGTGCCCGCACGGCGAGCCCGTTCTGCATCATGATGGCGCCGGAGCGGTCTTCGACCCCGCCGTGGGAGCGCCGCACCCGGCGAGGCAAGCAGCGCCGAGCAAGAGGACGCGCGGTTCGGCGAGCACCATCGTGCCGACGGTCCCGACGGCTGGGCCCGCGAGCTGGTGAGGCCGCGGTCGATCGATCTGGGCGTTATCGTTCGGGTTTGTGGCCGGGGCTCGCGGCCTGGGCGCACGCGCAGCGGCCCGCCGGCAGAGATTTCGCCGACGGACTCCATGCTCCTCGCCGCTCGGGCGTCCTACGCTGCAGCACGATGCGTTCGCGCCTTTGGATCCTTCCCCTGCTCGTCGTGCCGCTCCTCGTGGCGGCGCCGTCTTCTGCCCAGAAAGCTGGGCTCGCCAAGCCACCCCCCGCCGCTTCATCGGCGAGCGGACCCTCTGGCACTGGGAAGGCCGGCGTCGAGAAGCCGAAGCCCGTGGGGTTCGTCCCGACCGGCAAGCTCGCCTCCGGGCTCGAGGCGCTCGAGAAGGCCGAGTACGCCGCCGCCGAGAAGGATCTCAAGACGGTCACCGGTAAGGACGCCGCCCGCGCGACGATCGGCCTCGCGAGGATCGCGTTCGACACGGGCAAGTACGATGACTGCGTCTCGCTCGCAAAAAAGGCCGCGGGGCTCGCCGGGTCGGACGTCGCCGTGAAGTCGGAGGCGGTCGGCTGGCACGGCGAGGCGCTCTTCGCCGCCGGCAAGATCGACGAGGCGATCAAGGTCGTCGATCCGCTGCGCGACGAGTTGAAGGCGCCGCGTGCGCGCGCGGTGCACGTGCTCGCGCTCACGCGCAAGGGGGACACCGACGAGGCGCGCAACGTCGCCGATGCCCTCGAAGCCGACAGCGACGATTCGAAAGAGGAGTCGCACGATGCGATCTACGACGAGCCCGGTGCGCTCGCGTGCGTCGCGCGCGCGGCGTACGCGGTGCGCGACGTGAAGTTCGCGCACCAGACGCTGAAGTTGGCGCAGAGGACCAAGCCGAAGCACGTCGAGACGAACCTCGTCTGGGCGCGGCTCTTCCTCGACAACTACGATCCCGGCCACGCGGAAGAGAGCGTGCGCGACGTGCTGACGACGGCGCCGGCGCACCCGATGGGGCACCTCATGCGGGCCGAGGTGAAGCTCGCGCAGTCGTTCGACTGGGACACCGCCGAGAGCGAGCTCCAGATCGCGCTGAAGGGGAACCCGAAGCTCGCGCGCGCGCACTTCGTCCGCGGTGCGATGGCCCTCCACGACAACGACGTCAAGGCGACGGAGGACGCCGTCCAGAAGGGGCTCGCGATCGATCCGAGCGCGCTCGATCTGCTCTCGCTCCGCGCCGCAGCGCGCTTTCTCGACGACGATCAGCCCGGCTATCAGAAAGCCAAGGCCGAGGTTTTCAAGAAGAACGCCAAGTACGGCGAGTTCTTCGTGATCCTGTCGGAGTTCTTCGACTGGGAGCACCGCTACGACGACCTCGTCACGCTGAACCAGGAGGGCACCAAGATCGACCCGAAGTACGGGAAGATCTGGGCCGAGCTCGGGTTCAACCTGCTCCGACGCGGCGACGAGAAGGAGGGGCTCGAGGCGCTCGACACCGCCTACAAGCTCGACAAGCGGAACCTGCGCGTCGTGAACATGCTCAACCTCTTCGAGAAGACGCTCTCGAAGAAGTACGATCTCGTCGACGGCACCGGACCGGCGAAGGTCTTCAAGTTCCGCATGGCCAAGGACGAGATGGACGTCCTCGGCCACTACGTGCCGCAGATGATGGCGACGGCGTGGGGCACGATGGTGAAGAAGTACGGGTTCACCCCGAAGAACCCGGTGCAGATCGAGATCTTCACCGAGCGTGAGCACTTCGCCGTGCGCACCGACGGCATCCCCAACATGGGCGCGAGCGGCGTTTGTTTCGGGCGCTTGATCACCGCGGTCTCGCCCAAGAAGGAGCCGAGCAACTGGGGCCTCGTGCTCTGGCACGAGCTCGGTCACGTGTTCGCGATCCAGCTCTCGAAGAACCACGTGCCGCGTTGGTTCACCGAGGGGCTCTCGGAGTACGAGACCATCGTGACGCGGCCGGAGTGGCACCGCGCGCTCGATCCGCAGCTCTACCTCGCGTTCAAGGGGAACCGCATCCCCAAGGTCGCGGATCTCAACCGCGCGTTCACCCACGCGAAGACGAACAACGACGTGGTCGTCGCGTACTACGCGTCGTCGCAGATCGTCGTCTACCTCGCCGAGACGTACGGCTTCCCGAAGCTCGTCACGATGCTGAAGCTGTGGGGCGAGGGGAAGAAGACGCCCGACGTCATCAAGAGCGCGCTCGGCGTGTCCGCGGACGTGGTCGACGAGGGGTTCAAGTCGTGGGTGAAGAAGCGGCTCGCGCGCTACGACGGGCAGTTCATGTGGGACGCGTCCGCGATCCCCGACACGCTGGACGCCGAGAAGGCGTCGCTCGGAGACCCGAAGGACGCGCAGAAGATGGCGACGCTCGCCGCCGCCTACTACCTCGATCGCAAGCTCAAGGACGCCGACGCGACGGCGCAGAAGGCCGTCGCGCTCGATCCGAAGAACCAGCTCGCGCGCTACATCTCCGCGAAGCTCGCGTACGGACTCCGCAAGGACATCGACGAGACGAAGAAGCACGTCGAGGCGATCGTGTCGGCCGGCGGTGACGGCTACGTCGTCCAGAACATGAAGGCCGATCTCGCCGAGGCGCAGAAGGATCCGAAAGGGCTCCGCTTCGCGCTGGAGAAGGCGCACACCTACGATCCGACCCAGCTCGAGCCGCTCGTGGATCTCTGGGAGCTCGCCGAGAAAGACAAGCGTGCGGACGACGCGCTCGTGCTCCTCCGGAAGATGGCGAAGCTCGATCCGCACGAGCGCGTCCCGTGGAAGAAGCTGATGGACGCGCTCGCCAAGAAGGGCCTGTGGGACGAGCTGATCCAGGTCGGGGAGGGCGCGATCTACGTCGACGTGTACGGCTTCGAAGTCCACGCCTTCTACGCGCGCGCGCTCACCATGAAGGCGCGCACGAACGACGCGCTCGAGGAGGTCGACGCGGG
>JBKJQC010000144.1:0-7997 GCA_046593995.1 Polyangiales bacterium | reverse complement strand
AAGTCGAGCGACACCCCTCCCGACCCCATGTCGGAAGGACCCCGTCGCGAGTGGTCCGAAGGCGCGTACCCGCTACGCGCACCGCACGAGCCTCGATATCCGTTCCGGTTCCTCGTGGCCGCAGCGTTGCTCGGTTGCGTCGTCGGCGCGCTGTTCGCGCTCGCCTTGCGCCTCGCCCCGTTCGTCCCGCTCGCGCTCGTCGGCGGGATCGTCGCGGCCGTCCTCGCCGTGCTCCACATCCGTCGGGAGCTCGCGGTCCTGAGGGCGGAGGCTCGGCGCGTTCCACAGCTCGTGCTCGAAGGCGAGCGCCTCGTGTTCGTCGACGGCGACAAGAAGTCCGACGTGCTCACGCTGGATCGGCGCTTCGGCCTCACGCTCCTCGCGAGCCCCACCCGTCGCGATCTCGTGCTCGCGATCACGCATCGTGACGGCATCGAGTACCTCGCCGCGCGCTCCCCCTCGGGCGCGCGCCACGTCGACCTCCTCGCGCGCGCCATCACCACGCCGGAGAACGATCTCCCGATCGGCGATCGCGTCCCGATGTTCGAGGACGGCGACGCCTTGCTCGCGTTGGTCCAGGCGCTCGCGGACCGCGCGCCCGGTGCGCTCGATCGCGTGCTGCTCTCCGACGCCGGCATGGGCGACATCGTCCTCGACGACCGCCGCCTCCGCGCGGGACAGCTCGATTTCGACCTCCGCCTCCCGCTCGCCTGGCGCGCTTACAACTTCCAGGAGGGGAGCACGTTCGCGTCGCACACCTTCCAGGCGACGCAGCTTCGTCAGGGTGAGCGCGAGGTGGTTCTGGTCGCGCTCGCACCCACGGGGGAGATCGTGACTCCGTCCGTGATCACGCTCCCGGGCGGCGTCGCGCACACGGGACCTCTCGCGGCGACCGAGGTACAGCGTGCTCTCGCGCGCGATCTGCGGCTCGCGCACTGTCTCGCGGACATCCCCCCGCCGCGGGCGCACCGCGTCGCCGTCGATCGCCTGTTCATGCCGCGCCTCCGCCTCGCGCTCGACGCGGCGCCTGCGATCGTTGTCGAGGTCATCGTCCCGGCGCGCACGAGCGCCCCGGAAATCGTCACGCCGCCCGACGGCCTCGATCAGCTCCGTCAGTCCTCGCCCGACATCCGCTGATTCACGGACACACGGTCGCGACGACGTCCTGCCATCGAGCGTCCGCGAACAGCGCTTCGCGCGTGCGCGTCGTCCCGCACAGGAGATCGAGCGCCTCGGCCTCGCTCGGGTCGACGTACTCGTACGTCTCGGTCCGTAGCCCGAAGCGCTCCTTCGACTGTGCGCGCGCGTGCGTGACGAGCGCGAGGTACGTCGCGACGGGCTGGAACGTCGCGCGTTCGGTCACGTGGATCTGCACGCCGCCGCAGCTCTGTCGCGCGTGCTTCTGGAAGCTCGGCAAGAAGCTCGTCGGCCGCGCGCGGAACCCGGGGAGCGCCGTCTCGTGCAGCGCGATGGCGAGCGCACGCCCATCGAGCCACGGAGCGCCGACGAGCTCGAACGGCCGCGTGGTGCCCCGTCCCTCCGAGAGATTCGTCGCCTCGATCAAGCAGCCGCCGGGGTAGACGACCGCGGTGTCCACCGTCGGCATGTTCGGCGAAGGCGGGACGAACGCACGGTCCCACGCGTCGCCGTAGCTCCGGCGATCCCACCCCTGCACCTCGACGACGTCGACCTCGAGCCCCTCGATGCGCGCGCGCTCGCGCACGATCTCGCCGAGCGTCTGTCCGTGTCGGATCGGGATCGGCTCGAGCCCGACGAACGAGCGGAGGCGCGGCTCGTCGTGCGGGCGCCCCTCGACCGTGACGCCGTCGATCGGGTTCGGGCGGTCGAGCACGATCACACGCACCGAAGCCTTCGCGGCCGCGCGCAGCGCGAGGACCGCGGTCCACACGAACGTGTAGTACCGCGCGCCGATGTCCTGCAGATCGACGAGCAGGACGTCGATCTCGGCGAGCTCTTCCCCGGTCGGCGACAGCCGATCGTATCGATCGCCGTAGAGCGAGATCACCCGCACGCCCGTCTTCGGATCGCGCTCGTCGCCCACGTGCGCCATGTCCTGCGCGGCGCCGCCGTATCCGTGCTCGGGGCCGTAGAGGAGCCGGGGCTCGACCGCCAGCTCTCGGAGCGCGTCGAGCGCGTGCACCATCTCGCGCGTGACCGAGGCCGGATGCGCGAGCAGCCCGACACGCGCGCGGCGCAGCTCCCCGATCGCGCGCGCATCCCCGAGCAGGACCTCGAGGCCGACCTTCATCACCCGCACCTCATCCGCGACGCGTCTTGCGTTCGTTCGACACTGGCGGCGGATCCGTCGGCGTGCTCGGCACCCCGCCGCTCGGCGCAGGACGACGATCCGACACGGGGGGCGCACCGGGCGTGCGCTCGTCGAGCCCGCGCGCCCCGAGCTTCAAGCGTCGCATGACCGCCATGCGCTGCCGCTCCTTGTACTTCTCGTGCGAAGCCTCGCCGAGCTCGTTCGCGGCCTCGGTCTCGCGATCGATGATCTGGAACTCGGCGAGCGAGAAGATCACCGGACCGAGCGCCGCCGCCGACGGAGGCGCCGCGTCGAGGACCCCTTTCGGGACGCGCAGCGGCAGATCCACGACGAAGTGGATGATGTGAAAGCTCTGGTCGCTGAATGTATTGTTGCTCGGCGTGAGCGCGTCCTCTTCCATGCCGTTCAGGCGCTCGTCGACGATCAGCTGCGAGAGGTGCGGGTGCGCGCCGCAGTAGCTCCGCAGGTGGAAGATGGTGTTCGTGGACTCGCGAGGGATCGCGTAGTTGAACGCGACGAGCTTTCGCGTCAGGTAGTGCAGCACCGGGAAGATGTCGTCGCGATCGCGCGTGACGATCCGGAAGCGCAGCTTGTCGTAGATCTGCGAGGCGATGTTCCGGTCCTTGGAGAGCAGCTTCGTGTAGAGGCTGTATTTGTTCTTCCGGCCGCCGATGAACTCCGTGATCGGCATCCCCGCGGCGAGCATGCCGCCGACGATCCGGTAGACCTTCTCCTCGACGAGGTGGAAGACCTCCTGGTCGGAGAGCGGGAGCATGAACAACAGCTCGCGCCCCTCGAGGTGATGGATGATGTGCATGCACTTGAGGATCGTGCAGGCACAGAGCTGTTTGTGACCGCGGGCCGACGCCGTGAGCATCAGCTCGGACATCGTCATCCGCTCGATCTGCTTCGGGATCGGGAACTCGAAGTGGCGGCGGAGGTACTCGATCGCGTCGGACTTCACGCGGTCGATGCGCCGAGTGTCTCCTTCGTCGTCGAGGTACAGCTCGTTGGTCGCGAGGAACTCGCGGACGCCGGCTTCGTTCTCGAAGTTGAGACGATGCCAGTCGATGATCGAGTCACCGCGGAGCAGCAGGCGCACGGACTCGAGATCGGCCAGCGACCAGTCCTTGATCGCCTTCAGCTGTCCGACGCCAGCATGCGCAGCCAAGCTCGCTCCACCCCTCGCACCATAGGTAGCGGAGCGTCGTCAGGGGCGCGAGCGCTCAATCAGCAATCAGCCAACAGCAATCCATCACTCGGCACTCGGCACTCGAGCAGTCGGTCACTCGGCGTCGCCCATCGCTTCGATCTCGCGTGCGGGCGCCTTGGCCGCGGCCTTGTCGAGCGAGAGGGTGCCAAAAAAGATTCCGAACACCACGAGCAAGATCGCGATCTGGCCGGTCAGGGCTCCCGTCACGCCGAGCACCACGAAAGGCGAAAGGGCGGCCAGGTACCAGGGGGTCAGCTTCATCGGTGAATTCCAGCTCCTTCGAACGTCCGACCGTGAGTATCCGCGAAGGCCGACATGTAGGCCAAAGTATGTGCGTCAAGTGTGCGCAAGAGCGAGAAGGGAAGCGTCGGAGGTGGCGAAGACACGAAGGCAACACGACCCTGACACGCCGGCCCTGAGCGGGATCCGTGCCGCCGCCACGACTTGCTGCCTCCCTCGCGTTATCCGTCACTTGCGCTGTGGAAAGTCTGTGTGCTGATTGGGAAATTCGTCTGGCGCGTGGGAGCACGCACACAGCCTGCGGCTCGCTTCACGCGCCCATCGACAGACCTGGGCCATACCGCGCTGAACCGCTGCTCTTCTGCGCGTGCGGGCGGAGAGACACAGGGGCGTCTGCCCAGACGCGCGATTCCACCCAGCCGCGAGCGCAGATTGAAGAGTCAGGCCGCGCCGCCGTCCCTCTTCACCCATGACCGGCTCGAAGACACCCCTCGCGACAGCGCTCCTCGCCTTCCTCCTCGGGGCGTCGGCGGTCGGGTGCGCGGGCGCGAAAGACGGCAAGGACGTCGTGTACCCGTCGTCGGGCTCGAGCCCGTACTCGGCGTCGGCGCCATACTCGGCGCCGTCGCAGCCCGGCGTGCCGGCCCGTGAATCCGTCACGTCGGGCTTGGTCGTCCGCCCCGACCAGCTCTGCGTGCCGTTCGCGGTGCACGTGCTCGACGCGGACGCCGATCACGGAGTCAGCGTCGCGCAGGCTGCGATCGGCGAGGTGACCGCGCGGTTGCGCGCCGCAGCAGGAGGCGCCGGTGTCGTGCGCATGCGCGGGATCGCGATCGCGCCTGCGATCGCCCACCAACAGAAGAAGGTCGACGAGCCCGAGCACACGGTGATCGCCGTCGTGTCGGACGGAACGCTCGAGATCCCCCTCACCGGAGCCGACTACTGGGCGCGGAGCCGACTCGTCGCGGCGCTCGTCGCGGCTTCGAAGATCGAGAGCGACGCGCGGGCGATGTCCACCGCGAAGGTCACGTTCGAGCTCCCGCAGATGAAAGTGGCCGACCCAGAGGTCCATCGCGCGAAGCTCACGAAGGCGTGGGTCGAGCGCGCGCGATCCTTTGCCGACGCGGCGTCGACACCGGGCGCGCCGCTCGTCCTCGCCGACTGCGCGATCCCGGGAGACATCACCCAACGTCACGTGTCTACGGAAGAGGTCGCGCTCACGCTCACGATCGGCTGCCGGCTCGACGCGACAGGCGCGGCCGCAAAATGAATGCGCCCACGACGTGAATGACCACCTGCTCGCACCTGGCAGGTCGGCCCGGACGTTTTAGATCGGATGCACTCATGAATGCCGTCTCGCTCCCCTCGCCCCAGTCGCGTACGTCCGTAGCGCCTCACCCGGTGAGCGCTCAGCTGGCGGGCATCAATCTGCGGCGTTTTGCGGGTCCTGCGTCGTTCGTCGGCGACCTCGAGCACGTGCGCGTCGCACACCTCACCGACCTGCACGTCGGCCGTGTGACGCCGATGAAGGTGCAGCACGCTGCGGTCGACCTCGCGAACTCGCAGGAGCCGGACGTCGTCGTGATCACGGGTGACTTCGTCTGTCACAGCACGAAGTACCTCGACGAGCTCACCGAGGTCATCGCCCGCATCAACGCTCCAGTGTTCTGCACGCTCGGCAACCACGACTATTGGTCCGGCGCGGCCGAGGTCCGCTGGGCGCTCCGCCGCGCGGGCGCAGAGATCCTCGACAACAGGAACACGACCATTGCCGTGCGCCACGAGCGGCTGCAGCTCGTCGGTCTCGACGACGCGTACACGGGGCACGCCTCGCGGGCGACGGCGGTGAAAGGTCTCCGCCGCGATCTCCCGACCATCGGTCTCTCGCACATCGCCGAAGAGGCCGACGCGCTCTGGCACCATGGCGTCCCGCTCGTCCTCTCCGGCCACACTCACGCTGGCCAGGTCACGGTCGCGCGGCTGCACGAGATCGCGATCGGCAAGATCGCGGGCCACAAGTACATCCACGGCCTCTACGGCTCGCGGCGTCAGACGGAGCCGGAAGGTCCGAAGGGCGCGGTCTACGTCGGCGCGGGCATCGGCGCCGCGGTGATCCCGTTCCGCGTCGGCGATCGCGGCAAGCGCGAGGTCACGATCTTCGACCTCGGCTACGGCCCGGGCGCGTTCGAAGAGCATCACGACGAGCAGGCCCCGCACCCGGGTCGCAAGCCGTCGCCCTCACTGCAGTACAAGCGCGCTGCGGCGGTCGAGAAGAAGGACATGCGGCGCAGTCGCACGTCCCTCGCTCCGAAGCGCTGAGCGCGACAACGCATTCACGGGCCTCGTCTGGCCTGAGGTACCTTCCGGAGGGATGGAGAAGATCCCCTACCTGCAAATCTTCCTCGCGCTGACGCTGGTCTACCTTCCGCGGATCTACGTCACGAAGGAGATGGCGAAGCTGCCCGAGGGGTACGACAACGCGACGCCGCGAGATCAGCAGAGTCGGCTGACGGGGATCGGTCGGCGCGCGGTCGGCGCGCACAACAACGGGTTCGAGGCCTTCGCGCCGTTCGCGGCCGGGGTCCTCACGTGCCGGGTCGCGCACGTCGATCTGACGGCGACGGTGATCCTCGGCGCGGTGTTCCTCGCCGCGCGCACCATCTACGTCTTCCTCTATCTCTACGACAAGCCGAACGCGCGTTCGACCATGTGGACGATCGCGTTCCTCGCGACGTGCGCGCTGCTCCTCTACCCAGTATTCCGCGGCGGCTGAGGTAAAGTCTCCGCCATGGAGCTCACCGCCGACGCGACGTTGCCCTTCCCGCGCCCACTCGTCTTCGCCGCGTACCGCGACCAGCTCCCGGAGCTGCTCGCGTACCTCCCGAACGTCCGCAACATCGAGGTGAAGTCCCGCAAGGAGTCCCCCGGGCGCGTCGAGCTCGTGAACCTCTGGCACGGCGGGGGCGAGATCCCGGCGGCCGCGCGCGCGGTGCTGAGCGAGGCGATGCTCAACTGGACGGACTACGCCGACTGGGACGAGAACGCGTGGACGTGCGCGTGGCGCACCGAGACGCACGCATTCACCGAGGCGGTGAAATGCTCCGGCAAGAACCACTTCGTGGAGATCGATCTCGGAGATGGGCGGGCCAAGGGCACGCGCATCGAGATCCGCGGCGACCTCGCGATCGACGCGAAGAAGATCAAAGGCGTCCCCGGGTTCCTCGCGGGCAAGGTGGGGAGCACCGTCGAGAGCTTCCTCGCGCAGCGCATCCGGCCGAACCTCGTCGAGGTCACCGACGGACTCCGCAAGCACCTCGAGAAGTCGGCAGGCTGATCACTTCGCGTCGAAGCGGCTCTTCATCCCCTCGAAGAGCGAGAGGAAGCCGTGATCGACGAGCTCGCTGTCGCGCGCCCACCTCGTCGGGCGGAACTGCAGCGCCGACTCGAACATGATCCACAGCGACTCGTCGGGGATGCGCCGCGGCTTCTCGGCGACATCGTCGGGCGTCGCGAGCGTGTGCTCGTAGGCCTTCGTCGTGATGCCGTGGGCGGTGAGCAGCGGAGTGAGGAACGTGACGCCCGGATCGTAACCCGCGGCGGGTGAGGGGTCGCGCACCACGCAGTTGATCTCGCTCGCGGCGTTACGGTGCATCGACGGTGGGCGGAACGTGTGCTCCGAGACCTCCCAGCGGCCGGCGAAGATCACGAAGTCGACGGCAGCGCGCCCGTGATCGTCGAGCGGCGCGGTGAGCGCGGTGTGAATCGAAGGGTCCGCGTGATCGAAGTTCGCGGTGCCGAACGCGTTGAAGAGCGCCATGTCGAAGCTGAACGGCGCGGGCATCCCGTGCCAGGCCACGACGTCGAACGGCGAGTGCTCCTGCTTCGCGGTGTACAGCTTGCCGCCGACCTTCGTCACGAGCTGGAACCCGTTCGGGCAGAGCCGATCCTCGAACGATGCGACGGGCGCGCGCAGGTGCCGCGCGTCGACGAGACCATTCGAGCCGAGGGGGCCGCGCTCCGGGAGCGTCAGGCGCGCGCCGAAGACCTCGAGCATCCAGCCACGCGAGGCGCCGTCTCGCGTCCCGACCGCGAACTTGAGGCCACGCGGGATGTAGACGCAGCCGCCGACGGGCGCGCGCAGCCATCCGAGCTCCGTGCGAACGTCGAGCGTGCCGGTCTGCGGGACGATCAAGAGATCGCCGTCGGCGTTTGCGAAGCAGCGATCCGACATGTCCGCGTTCGCGGCGTAGAGGT
>JBKJQC010001137.1:0-2610 GCA_046593995.1 Polyangiales bacterium | reverse complement strand
GATCCGAAGCTCGTGAACCTGACGACCCCGGACGCGCACCTGTCGTCGACGAGCCCCGCGATCGCGAAAGGGCTCGACCGCCGCGCGCTCGTCCCCGGCGATCACGACGGCAAGTGCTGGAAGACGCCGCCGTCGATCGGCGCGTACGAAGGCCCGTAGCTCGGGTAGCTCAGGTGCCTTCGCCGCGCGCGTCGCCGAGCTCGGCGCTCGTGGGAGCGTGGGCGGTGTGCGCAGGCGGAGGCGGCGGGATGCTGCCGAACGCGTTCATGTCCTGCACCGGCGGCGGGAGCGGGTTCCACCCGCGGCGCTCGGCGATCGCGTTGAACTTGCGCTGCATCCACCCGGGGATGAGGAGCGCGAACGTCCGCGCAAGCCGCTGCGGGTTGTCGAGCGTCTTGAGCATGCGCTCGTAGGTCGTGATGCCGTAGGCGAGCTTGAACGCCTCGGCCTGATCGGGCCGCGCGACCCACGCCATGACGCCCGGGCGATCCGCCTCGGGGTGGAACTGCACGCCCTCGACTCCGGGCGCGAAGTCGAACGCCATCAGCGCGCGCCCCTTGCTCTCGCCGTCGCGACTCTCGCGCGCGAGGAGTCGACCGCCGTGTCGCGCGAGGGCGGACTCGTCGAGGTCGACGGCTTCCCAGTTCCGGTGCTCGAACGCGAAGAGACGATCGCCGAACGGCTCGAGCAGCGGGTGCTCGCGCCCCTCCTCGGTCGTGTAGATCGGCATCACACCGAACTTGCGCGTCGAGCGCGGGGCGACGTCGGCGACGGCGAAGTGACGCACCGCCATCTCGAACGAGTAGCAGACCGCCATCACGGCGCGGCCGCGGCCGTCGTACTTGATGTTGTCGTCGACGATGCCATCGAGGAAGTCGGAGTAGTCGTCGACCCACGGCTGACCGTCGCCGTCGAAGGGCGAGCCGGGACCTCCGCTCGAGATGTAGAGATCGCAGTCGTCGGGCGGCACGTCGGTCGTGTCGCGCGGCGAAGCATGGACCGTCTCGACCTCGAGCCCGGGGTTCGCGTGGCGGACGCGCGACGCGAGCTGATCGATCAGGACGCCGATACAGCGGATCGCCTGGTTCACATGACCGGCGTTCATGTCGATGACGCCGACCCGCAGCTTTCCGCTACCTGGCATGTTCTACGCGGCGGAGTGTACCGCGCTCCGGCCCCGGAATCACAAGCATGCGACGAGTTTTCTACGGCCGAGCCGGGGTGCGACTCCGGCGTACCCGAGCGCGACGGAAGGTTTTCGGTACGCTGGGCGCGTGATGCGCCGATGGTGGATGGTGTCTGCGTTCGCGGTCTGCGTGACTGCGTGCGGCACGACGACGGCGGCCGACCCGGGCCGGGACGCGAGCTCGGAGGACGCACCCGAGGATGCCGGGCCGTGGGTGCCGAAGGCAGAGCCCGGTCTGCACGCGGTCACGGTCGTCGACACGCGGCAGGTGATCCCCGGACCGGGGCTGCCCGCGGAGTCGCCGGCGCAGAACTCGAACAACAACCTCGACGTAGTGCGCCACGGCGGCAAGGTCTACCTCGCGTGGCGCACGGGGCCCGATCACTACGCTTCGGACAAGACCAAGCTCTACGTGCTGTCATCGAGCGACGAGAAGACGTGGAGCTTCGAGACCGAGGTCAGCGCCGGCTTCGACCTGCGCGAGCCGCGATTCCTCTCGCTGAACGGCTCTTTGTTCCTCTATCTGGCGCGGCTCGGGAACGATCCGAATCGCTTCGAGCCGAAGGGGATGAGCCCTGGAACGAGGGGCAGCTCGGCCCTACGCGCATCTATCGCCACGTGCTGAAGTTCGCCCGTAAGTAGGCCGTCTCGACACGGGCGGTGCTATGGACCGGCGGCGCATGCCCGCCTCCGAAAAGTCCCGCGTCTCGAAGGTCCTGCACAGCGAGATCAAGCCGATCGCGGAGCGACTCGGGGCCGACGACCGCTTCACCGGTCGCGGTGTGACCATCGCGTTCCTCGACGCCGGGTTCTACGCGCACCCCGATCTGGTCAAGCCGCGGAGCCGTATCAAGGCCTACCACGACGTGCTCTCGCGCGAGCCCGCGCCGCACAAGCTCGGCGATCCGGACGTGTCCTCGTGGCACGGCATGATGACCGCCGTCGTCGCCTGCGGGAACGGAGAGAAGTCGCACGGTCGCTACAAGGGGCTCGCGCACGAGTCCGAGATCGTGCTCGTCCGCGTCGGAAGCGTGACGCGCATCCGGCACGACGACCTCACGCTCGGGATCGAGTGGGTCTGCGCGAACCGCGCGCGGCTCGGGATCAACATCCTCAACATCTCGGCCGGCGGCGACTACGAGGCGAGCTACCTCTGGGACTCGCTCTCGCGCGCCGCCGAGTCCGCCGTGCGACAGGGGATCGTGGTGGTGTGCGCCGCCGGCAACGCGGGCAACAACCCGCTGAAGCACGCGCCCGTCCCCCCCGCCTCGGCGCCCGCCGTGATCACGGTCGGCGGCTTCGACGACTTCCACGGCCCCTCGATCGACAAGATGGTCCCCTATCACTCGTCGTACGGGCCGACGCTCGACGGCCTGCAGAAGCCGGAGATCATCGCGCCGGCGATCCGCGTCGCCGCCCCGATC
>JBKJQC010001018.1:0-3370 GCA_046593995.1 Polyangiales bacterium | reverse complement strand
GGCCAGCGCCTCCCGTTGAACTTCGCCGTCACGGTCTGCGCGGGCGTGCTCCACGCGCTCGACTACGCGCACGGCCACTCGATCATCCACCGCGATCTCAAGCCCGAGAACGTGTTTCTCGTGCCGGCCCCCGGCGGCGCCTGGCAGGCGAAGTTGCTCGACTTCGGCATCGCGCGCGCCATCGACGCGGCCGGCGGTGGACGACGCAAGACGGCGACCGGCGTGCTCCTCGGCACGCCCGGGTACATGAGCCCAGAGCAGGTGAAGGCTGCGCGGAACGTCGACCACCGCGCCGATCTCTGGGCCATGGGCGTGATGTTCTACGAGATGGTCACCGGCTCGACGGCGTTCCCGTCGGATGGCGACGATCCGAACAACATCTGGGGCTTGATCAGCGCCGTTCTGACGAAGGAGCCGGTGCCGCTCACGGTCTACGATCCGCACCTCGCGCCCTTCGAGCCCTTCATGAAGAAGGCGCTCGCGAAGGACATCGACACGCGCTACCAGTCCGCGCGCGAGATGAGCGACGACCTCCTGCGCATCGCGCGTGGAGACGTCCGCACGAGCGATCCGCAGAATGCGAACGCGAGTCAGTTCACGCGCGAGCAGCGTGCCGTCCCGATCAACTCGCGCGGCGAGCTCGCGGCGATCCCGAACGTCGCCGCGAAAGGCTCGACGCAGTGGATGCCGCCGGAGCAGCCGCCCGCGGCGAGCGCGCCGGTCTTCTCCACGATGCCGAGCGTCGCCGGCCACGCGGCCCCGCGTCAGCAGCCACCGGTGAACGATCTCGCAGGCACCTTCCCGATGCAGCCGAAGCCGCCGGCCGATCGCGTGACGGTCGACTCGTATCGCGGCGTCATGCCCACGGGCAGCTCGGCCGATCATGCGCCGGCGAGCCTCGCGGCGACCGCATTCGCGCCGCAGCCTCACGCCGGCGCCGGCGCGACCGTGTTCGGACCACCGGTCGACGTCGGAACGGCGCCCGCCCCCCCTGCGCCGCACGTACCGAAATACGGCACCGCTCCGAGCGGCTTCAAGCCACCTGCCCCGCATGTGCCCTCCGGTCCTTCGCCGCTCGCGGCTCAGTCCGGCGACCGGGACGACGACGGAGGGAGCATCCTCCCCTGGATCATCCTTGGAGTCGTGCTGGTGGCCGCGCTCGGCGGTGCTGTCGCCTGGGCTCTGCACTGAGCGCCTCGTCCGTCAGTTGTGATGGAGCTGTCATGGAGACAGCGACTGTGAACTGCGCGCGCGTCTCGAATCGGCCGACGCGGGCACCCCCGTTGCAGTGTCGAGGCGTCGGAGGACGAATCGATGGACGACGTCTTGCGACGAGGGCTACGGACCGGTGCGCTGATGGCCGGCGCCGTCACGACGACGATGATGATTGCGTCCGCCGTGGAGCGTGGCTCGCCATGGGCCGGCTTCAACGCGATGGCGAGCGCAGTCTCGGGGCCGCGCGCGCGCGACGGGTTCGATCGCGTCGAGACGCCGCTCGGGATCGGACTGCTCTCCTCGGGGCTCGTCCTCTGGGGCATCGGCTTCGACGGGCTGCGCTCGCTCGGCCGTTCCAGCGAGCCGCTCGTGAGCGGTCTCCTCGCTGCGGTCGGCGGCTTGGTCTTCGATCGCATCGTGCTCCCTCGATGGCTGCTGCCGAACTTCCGGCGGAAGCTCGGGCTCCTTGGCACGATCGCGAAGTACGTCACGCTCGGCGTGACCGCGGCCGTCAGCGCCGCCACCGAGAGCGCAAGCACGCGCGCGCAGCCGAATCTCGGCCCGCACAACGACGACGAGTACGCGAACTTTCCCGGGCACCGCACGACGTTGCCGTTCGGCTTCCGCACGCCGATCGGGCGGGCCTGAAAGTCGTCAGTCATCAGTCATCAGTCGTCAGTCGTCAGTCGAGACGAGACGAGAGACAAAAGAACGAGAGCCGCGGCCGGAAGCCGGCGCAGCTCTCGCTCTGGTCTCGTCTGGGACGACTGAAGACTGATGACTGACGACTCTCTTCAGCCCTTGTTCACGCGCTCGATGTAGTCGCCGGTTCGCGTGTCGATCTTGATCCACTCGCCCTCCTTGACGAAGAGCGGGACGTTGACGGTCGCGCCCGTCGAGACGGTGGCGGGCTTGGTCGCGCCCGAGGCGGTGTCGCCCTTGATGCCGGGCTCCGAGTTGGTGATCTGCAGCACGACGTGCGCGGGGAGCGAGATGTTGATCGGGTTCCCGTTGAAGAACACGATGTCGACCCGCTGACCGTCGCCGATCCAGCGCGCGTCTTCGCCGATCTTGGTCTTCTCGATGTAGATCTGCTCGCTCGACGCATCGACGAACACGATCTGCTCCCCCTCGTCCCACGAGAAGGTCGCCTCGCGCTCCTCGACGTCGGCCGCTTCGAGCTTCTCGCCCGATCGCCACGTGCGCTCGAGCACGTTGCCCGTGATGAGGTTCTTGATCTTCACGCGCGTGAAGGCCTGCCCCTTGCCGGGTTTGACGAATTGGAAGTCGACGACGCTGTACGGATTGCCGTCGATTGTCAGCTTCAGGCCCTTCTTGATGTCGCTCGTGTCCATGGGTAGGGGCGGGCGCTTAGCAGGGGGAAGGTCTAGGGTCTAGGGTCTAGGGTCTAAATCGAGGAGGTCGATTCTCGATGGCGCCTCGCCTGCAGTGGGCTGCAGAGACGCCGGAAGAGCGCTTCGCTTCGTTCACGCAAGACGGTCACGGTCACGTTCACGGCGAGAGCGCTGGCGCAAAGCGTTTCGCCCGCTCCTCCTGCCGGAGAAGCCTCGAAGCGGAGCTCGACGATCCCGTTTTACGATCGCGCTCCCGTCCGTGCTCGTGAACGTGAGACGTGGGCCGTGAACGGAGCGAAGCGATGCCCGCGTCAGCGTCTCCGCGTCCGTGCCGTCGAGAATCGCGCTCGGTGATCTAGACCTGAGCTCAGTGCTTGATCTGCAGCTCCGCGAGCTGCTGTCGTGCGTCGTTCGCGCGCGCGTGGTCCGGCCAACGCTTGATGAACACGCGGAGGGTGTTCTTCGCGTCGTTCCACGCCTGGATCTCGACCTCGACCTGCGCGAGCTCCCACGTCGCGGTCGCCTGGATGTCCTTGTCGGGACAGCTCTCGGCCAGCGCCTGGAGGAGCGGCACCGCGTCGCGTTGGCGCGAGAGGCGGCGGTAGGCCTGGGCGAGGGCGAGGCGGGTCGCGGGGCCGGTCGTCGCGTCGCCCTTGATCTTGAGCGCCTCTTCGAACGCGGTGGCCGCTTCCTGCCAGCGTGCGACGCGCGCGTGATCGAGGCCTGCGGTGTAGCGCTCGAGGGCGAGCTCGTTGCGGAAGCGCTCCGCGAAGTCCTGGAAGATCTGGACCTCGGTGCGG
>JBKJQC010000936.1:0-11815 GCA_046593995.1 Polyangiales bacterium | reverse complement strand
ACCTTGGCCGCGAACGCCGGATCGCCCGCGAACGGGACCTCCTCGGCGTTCGACGGGCCGAGGGCGTTGATGCCGTCGATCACGAGGTCCTTGCGCACCTTGAGCGGCGCCGCCTCGAGGATCTCCGGCGCGACGACGCCGTCGAGCAACGCGAGATCCGGCCGCGGACCGCGCCGTCGGTTCATCGCGACGTCCCGACGCACGGACAGATGGACCGGCCGAAACACAGCGAAATCGTAGCACGGCGTGCGACCGACCGCGCCACGCCGCGTTGGTCACTGCACGCGCATCGCCGATCGCCCGACCTTGCCGACGCACGAGACGTCAACGCATGCGAGCCGCTGGTCGGCGGTCAGGGGCGTATCGACGGACCCTCGGTCAATCCGTATCGGCAAGGAGCGCCGCCACCGACGGCGTGGTCGCGAGGCGTAGAGTCCATCGGGTGAGCGTCGGTCCGTCGGCGGCCTCGAGACGCGCGAGCTCGTCGCGCTTCGGGTGGAGCGCGCGTGCGGCGAGCAACTCGAGCAGTGCCTCGAGCTTGCCGCGGAGCACACCGCGCGCTTCCGCGGTTTGCTGGAGCTCGTCGAGCGTCGGGTGCCCACGTGCGATCAGCGCGCGAATGACGGCTTCGTCGGTTGCGGTGGCATCGAGCAGCGCGCGCACCGGCAGAGGCCGCACCAGACAGCGGTCGTCGATGGCCGCCGCATCGTGCAGCGGGCTCCATGCGTCGGTCTCGCGGGACCACTCGAGGACCCGCCGATGCTTCTGGATCACGATGCAGAAGACGCGGCGCACGCCGCGGCGTGCGAGCTCGCGCGCTTTCGACGCAGCACCTTCGAGCGACTGGGTCGCGGCGACCTCGAACGCGAGCTCCTCGAGCTCGCGGCGGCCGGTGTCAGGATCGCGCTCCGCCGGATAGATGCTCGCATCCGGCGCGAAATCGGACTTGTCGCCCGTGCGCGTCAGCATGTCGACCGCGCCGCGAAAGCCCGTCGCAACGTGCGCGCCGAGTACGTACGACAGCGCGAAGTGGCTGTTGGCGTGCGGCTCCTCCGAAGGCGGTGCCATGACGGCTTGCCCGTCGACGACCTCGACACGCGCGCCCTCGCGGACGAAATGATCGTCTACGGGGGGCGGCGGATGGCTCGAGGTCGACGACTTCATCGGGAACCAGAGGGTAGCGCGCGTGGTGCGCGCGATCGATGACGGTCACGGAGACGAGCGGCGGTGTGTGCGGTCATGCCGACTGCTAGCGGCGTGCCGGCGCGAGACAGCCGAAAACGCCCTCCGTTCTCGCGTGTTGCGATCGGCGAAGGGGGCATTTCCGCCGGCGCCGCCGGCGGGGGCAGTCGCAGGTCCAATGGCCTCCGCAGCGCTGGGGGCGTGCTGCGGGCACTCCCCATGACGTGACTCCGGCCGCCCGACTGCGCGCGCCCGTCCGTTCCGAACGATACGCCATCGCATACGATGGCGCGCTTCGCGTGCCGCGGATTACGCTGCAGGTATGGCGCGCACGGTGACCATCGGGTCCGATTGGAACGGCGTTCGTGCGGGGCACTTCGACCGCGGTAGCTTCGAGCTCTGGTCACGCTTTTCGTGCGAGGTCGCGGACGACGTCATCGTCTCGCCGTTCCTCTACGGGACGCGACGTACTCCGCAGCGCGATCGCGAGCTCTACACCATGCAGCCGTGCGGACTGCTCGTGATGCACGGTCGCGGGGAAGACCAGCTGCGATTCCTCACCGAGGAGGTCGCCCCGCGCATCGCGCACCTGTCGTTCGCGTTCATCCTCGACGCCGACGAACGCGCGCTCGTTCCCGCGAACGACCTCTCGCTGCGTCTGCCCGCGACGCGCTTCCCGAGCATGCTGCGCACGATCGCGGCGGGATACGACACCAAGCTCGACGACATCGTGCTCGACATCATCGTGAGGAACGCCGAGGAGACGGTGCAGAATCTCGCGCGTCCCGCGGACGTCGCGCAGTTCCTTTCGCATCCAGCCATCCAGGAGCGCGTGCGCGAGGCCATCGTCGCGCTCGAGCAACGGCCGATTCGTCTGTGGGAGGCGATGCTCTGGCGCGGCGAGAACTACCGGTGGGAGCTCATCTCGGGCGAAGTGCCTCTGGTGGGCGAGCTCTTCGGAGCGCTCGCCGCCAACCGTACGCTGATGCAGTGCGTGTCCGACGCGGAGCACACGTACCGAGCGCGCGCCGAGGAGCACGCCGGGTGGGTGGTGTGCGGCCCGATGCGCCTGCGGCAGCGAGGGACGCGCGTGGAGATCCGCTTTCGCCTGGATCCCTCGGACCGACGCGTCGCGTTCCAGCCGCAGTCGCGCCTCGACGGCGACGATGCATCGCCCAGCTTCCTCGGCGCGCTGCTCGCGGGAGGCGGCTCGGGCAAGACGGAGATGATGGCGGGCTACACGGACTCGGTGATCGAGGTCGACGATCCGCCGCGTGTCGCGCACGAGCTCGCCGAACAGATCCGGCGCTCCGTGGGTGTCACTGTGATCGAGTCGCCGCCGGACGAAGAAGGGCCTGCGCGCTGGCCATCGGAGCCGTCCGCGGCGTGGCACATCCGATGGTGGGAGCGCTGGGTCTACGTCCTCATGCCGACCATGGGGATCCCGTGGGACGTCCACGCGGGCTTGCACCTTTCGGACGACTTCATGTTCGCCCACTGACGGGGCGTGAGCGCGGAACGTGCGGGCGCGTCACTCTGCGGCTTCGTCCTTTCGCATCCGCTCGAGCGCGCGCAGATCGGTCAGATCCAGGCGGAGCGGCGTGATCGAGACGAAGTCGTGCTCGATCGCCCAGCGGTCGGTGTCCGGCTCCGGCGCTTCGATCGGAACCGGTGAGAACCAGAAGTGCTCGCGGCCCATCGGATCGCGCGTGGGGTGCAGGCGGCCGTCGTAGTGGCGCACGGACTGACGCGTCCAGCGGATGCCTTTCGGCTCGAGCGGCAGGTTCACGTTCAGCAGCGGCAGCTCGCGACACCCGAGGAGCTCCTCGATCACCTCGTCGAGCGCGGGACGGATCGACGCGTAGTCGATCTCGTCGCCGTCGGCGGGGGAGCTGAAGGCGATGCCGCGGAAGCCCAGCAGCGCAGCCTGCTTCGCCGCTGCGAGCGTCCCGGAGTGCCACATCGAATTGCCGACGTTGAGGCCGAGGTTGATCCCCGAGAACACCACGTCGACGCCGTTCCAGACGTGTGCGCCGAGGCACACGCAGTCGGCCGGCGTGCCGTTCACCTTGTGCGCGTCGAGCTCACCCTTTCGACCCGTGACACGCGCGCGCTTGATGCGCAGCGGCCTCGTCGCGGTCACTGCGTGCGCCATGGAGGACTGCTCCACGTCGGGGGCGACGACCTTCACGTCGCCGAAGCGCGCTGCGGCTTCCGCGAGGAAGAGGAGACCGGGGCTGTAGATTCCGTCGTCATTGGTCACGAGGATGCGCATGGAAGACCTCGACCCAGTGCGTTGCACGGATCCCGCCAGTCGACGTCGGCCGTTAGGGCACGCTGCGCCCGCGCGCGGAACGTGCAGAAGCGTCGAGGATGCGCGCAACGCTACTGCACAACCCCACGTCCGGCTCCGCCGAAGACGACCGCGCGCTCGTCGTCGCGTTCGGTGAAATCGGCTGGGACGTCCACCGCTCCTTCGAGAAGAGCGATCTCGACGAGTGCTTCGACGACCCAGGAGACGCCGTGATCGTCGCCGGCGGCGACGGTACGGTCGGCAAGGTCGCGAAGCGGCTCGCGGGCACCAACGTGCCCATCGTGATCATACCGGCCGGCACGGCAAACAACGTCGCCCGCTCGCTCGGGATCGGCGTCGACGCGCGTGCCGCCGTTCACGGCCTGGCCGACCCCCGCGAGCGGACGATGGACCTCGGCATGGCCACCATCGGTGGCATCGGTGGAGAGCAGACGCCCTTCCTCGAGGCGTTCGGTGTCGGGGTCTTCGCCTACGTCGTCGGTGAGCGCGCGAGCAAGAAGGACAAGAAGCTGCGCAAGGGGCTGACGCTGCTTGCCGACACTCTCGATGCGTACGATCCGCGCGCGTTCGAGATCGAGATCGACGGCAAGGATCTGTCTGGCGAGTACCTGATGGTGGAGGCGATGAACGTGCGCAGCTTCGGCCCCGCGCTGGCGTTCGCGCCGGACGCGCTGATCGACGACGGACAGCTCGATCTGGTCCTCGTGAGACCGGAGTCGCGCGAGCCGCTCATCACGCACCTCCGCCGCGCGGTCGAGGAGGGCGACAATACCCTCCCGGCGTTCGAGACCCATCGCGGACGCCACGTCCGCATCCGCGCGACCGGCCGCTGGTCGCATGCCGACTCGCGTGCGCGCGAGCTCGAGGCCGAAGTGCGGCTCGACGTGATGCCGGGCGCGGTCCGCCTGCTCGTGCCTGCCCCGGCCGCGCTGCACGCGAGCGAACGCTGAGCGGAGACGCGCTTCCGCGCGCCGTGAACGCGTGACAGAATCATTCACGCGATGCCTCACGCGACGGACGCTCGCCGGCGAGCCATACTCGCCGCCTCGCAGCGGCTGTTTCACCGGTACGGCCCGGCGAAGACGACGATGGCCGACGTCGCGCGCGAGGCCGGCATCGCGGTCGGCTCGCTCTACCTGGAGTTCGACGCGAAGGAAGAGATCCTCGAGGCGCTCTCCTCGCAGAAGCATCAAGCGGTGCTCGAGGCCCTGCGCGTGGCGAGCGCGACGTCGCGACCCTATGCCGAGCGCCTGCGCGCGCTCTTCGATGCGCGCCTCGACGCGTTCCTCGCGGCGGCGGACGGGGGCGTCCACGGCGTCGATCTCGTCTACTGCCAGCACACCGCGATCAAGGCAGCGCACCAGACGTATCGCGATCGCGAGCACGCGCTGGTGTGCGCCCTCTTGCGCGAGGGCGCCGCCGCGAGCGAGCTCGATGTCGCGAAGCCCGAGCTGACCGCGCGCGCGATCCTCGCCGCCTACGCGCGCTTCGCCCCCCCGTGGTTGTACGAGGGCGGATGCGGCGGCGGCGCGCGCGACGAGCTGCGGCTTCTCTTGCGCGCGATGCACGAGGTCGTGCTGTACGGGCTCGTCCGTCGTAAGAAGCGTTGAATCCCGATCGTGCTTCGCTGCATCGACCAGGGTCCACCGATTCAGGCCGCTCCGAACGAGCGCGCGCTCCGAGCCGCGCGCTGGTTGACGAACGCGTGAACGAATTTACTTTCCGTTCATCGTCGACGACCGCGTAGTCGGTGCGTCGCGAAAGGAGTCGCGCATGAACACGCTGCGTGGCGGGGCACCCATCCCGTCGAGTCCGTTTCCCCTTCTTCCGTTGCGGAACGGTGTGCTCTTCCCCGGGACGGTGCTCACGCTCCCCGTGGGGCGCGACCGGTCCGTCGCCCTCTGCCGCGAGCTGCACGTCGGTGCCGTGATCGGCATCGTCGCGCAGCGCATCCCCCAGACCGACGACCCGTCGCGCGATCACCTCCACGACCACGGCACCTGGGCGCGCGTCGCCGAGATCGTCCGCGTGTCGCCGAGCGAATATCGGCTGACGCTCGAGGGGCTCGATCGCTTCACGCTGGGAGCGCTCGTGCATCGCGATCCGTACTGGCTCGCGGACGGCACGCACCTCCCGAGCACGGTCGACGATCCGCGAGAAGCGCTCGCGCTCGCCAACTCCCTCCGCGCCCGCATCGCCGAGATCGCGCAGGGCAACGGCGGCGCGCTCGCCCAGATCGCCCGCGGCGCCGACGACCCCGGAGTCCTCGCCGATCAGGTGGCGGCGGCCCTCGGTCTCCCCTCGGACAAGGAGATCGAGGTCCTCCGCGTGACCGAAGTGGTCGCACGCCTACGCTTCGTCGCCGAGCTCGTCTCCGAAGCGAAGGAGCTCGCAGACGTGAAGCGCAAGGTCGACGCCGAGGTCAGGAAGGAGATCGGCAAGGGGCAGCGCGACGCGCTCCTCCGCGCCCAGCTCGAGGCCATCAAGAAGGAGCTCGGGGACGACGACAAAGACGACGAGCTCGGCAAGCTGAAGAAGCGCCTCGCCGAGGCCGAGCTCCCGCCCGACGTCCGCGAATCGGTCGACCGCGAGCTGCGTCGCTTCGAGGGGCTCAACGCGCAGTCGCCGGAGCACAACGTCATCAAGACGCACCTCGAGGTCGTCGCGGATCTCCCATGGGGGAAGCGCGCGGAAGCGAGCTGGGATCTCGACGCGGTGCAGGCCGAGCTCGACGGCGATCACTTCGGCCTCGCCGACGTGAAGAAGCGCATCCTCGAGCACATGGCCGTGCTGCAGCTCACCGAATCGCTCCACATCGCCGAGGTCGCGCGCGTCGGCGAGAAGAAGACGAAGACGAAGTCGGGCACGGTGCTCTGCCTCGCCGGACCGCCCGGCGTCGGCAAGACGTCGCTCGGCCAATCGATCGCGGACGCCACCGGTCGGCCGCTCGTGCGCGTGTCGCTCGGCGGAGTCGGCGACGAGGCGGAGCTCCGCGGCCACCGCCGCACCTACGTCGGCGCGCTCCCCGGGCGCATCGTCGCGGCGCTGCGCAAGGCCAAGGTGAAGAACCCCGTGATGCTGCTCGACGAGATCGACAAGCTCGGGAGCGGATGGAGGGGCTCGCCCGAAGCGGCGCTCCTCGAGATCCTCGACCCGGAGCAGAACGACAAGTTCGTGGACCACTACCTCGAGCTGCCGTTCGACCTCTCGGAGGTGATCTTCATCTGCACCGCGAATGACCTCGGCCAGCTCTCGGGGCCGCTCCGCGATCGGCTCGAGATCGTCGAGCTCTCTGGCTATACGCTCGACGAGAAGACGGCGATCGCGAAGAAACACCTCGTCCCGAAGGCGCTCCGGGAGCACGCGCTGCCGGAGGACGCGCTCGTCGTCGAGGACGCGACGCTCGCCGCCATCGCTCGCGACTACACGCGGGAAGCCGGTGTCCGTCAGCTCGGTCGCGAGGTCGGCAAGCTGGCGCGCTCGGTCGCCCTGAGGGTGGCGCGGGCAAAGGACGAGAAGATCCGCGTCTCGATCGCCGAGAGCGATCTCGCCGAGTACCTCGGGAAGATCCGCTTCTTCAGCGACGTCGCGGAGCGCACGGCAGTCCCCGGGGTGGCCACCGGCCTCGCGTGGACGCCGGTCGGCGGCGACATCCTCTTCATCGAGACCTCGCGCATGAAGGGGAAGGGCGGTCTCGAGATCACCGGACAGCTCGGTGACGTGATGAAGGAGTCGGCAAAGGCCGCTCTCACCTACGTCCGGAGCCACGCCGACGAGCTCGGGGTCGACACGAAGCTCCTCGCCGAGGAGGATCTCCACATCCACGTCCCCGCGGGCGCGGTACCAAAGGACGGACCGTCGGCCGGCGTGACGATGTTCACGGCGCTCACGTCTCTGCTCACGGGACGCCGCGTGCGCTCCGATACGGCGATGACGGGCGAGTGCACGCTCCGCGGCCGCGTGCTGCCGGTCGGTGGCATCAAGGCCAAGGTGCTCGCGGCCCATCGCGCCGGGATCACCCGCGTCATCCTCCCTGCCAAGAACGCCCGTGACGTCGACGACGTGCCGAAGGAGGCGCGCGACGCGATGGAGTTCTTCTTCGCGGACGACATGCGCGACGTGCTCGCCGCCGCGCTGGAGCCGATCTCCGCCGCGAACGACACGCACGATCCGAACGTCGAGCCGCTCGGTCGCGTCGAGTCGACGAACGCCGCGCACGCCGCTGCGTGAGCGAGCAGAGACGTGCGTCGCAAGGAGCCCCTCCCGGGAGGGAGGGGGCGGGGGAGGCCCGCCGCGCGCCGAGCGCGGCGGGATGTGCTGCACATCACCCCGGCAGCGAGGTGACCTCGTCGAACTTCCGATAGTCGATCACGCGCGTGCCGTCCGGTTCCACGGTGAGCACGTCCGCGAACTTCGCGTTCCAGACGATGTCGTCGAGCGCGTAGGCGTAGCGCGCGTGGATCGTCTGCATGATCGTCTCGTCGAACCCGGTGAGCGTGAGGAAGAACTCCGCGTTCTGCCCGCGCAATCGCTCGAGCGCGCCCTCGCCGTGGAAGGGACTGGTCTCGTCGATCCTGTGCATGGCGAGCCAGGTGAGCGCGAACACGGCGTTACGATCCCGCACCAGGGACAGCTCGGTGGGCGTGCGTAGCGTGTCCCCCTCGGCGGTGCGGTGGGAGAGCAGCAGGATCACGCGGAGCTGCGCCTCGACGACCTGGTTGTGGCGAAAGTTCGCGATGCGGAAGACGAGGTGTGGGATCGCGTCGCGCGGCTGCACCACCATCTTCGCGGAGAAGAGCACCTGCGCCGTCGGCTTCGAGAATCGCACGAAGGTGATGCCGGTCATGAGCGCGACGCTCACCATCCCGACCAACGCTTCGATGGCGACGATGACGTTGCCGTAGAGCGTTGCGGGCGCCATGCTGCCGTACCCGATGGTCCCCATCGTGTGGACGCTGAAGAAGAAGACGTCCTCGAAGGAGCCTGCGCGCGTGTTGCTCACGCACCCGGGGACGGCGAGGTAGGCGAGCGCGAAGACCGCGTTGCTCGAGACGAACGCGAGCGTCACGAGCGCGAAGAACTGGGGCCACGAGCGCGTGAGGATCCAGTGATAGAGATCGTTCCACGGCGCGCGCGCGCGACCGATCGCTCGGATGTTGGGGAGCCTTCCTCGATGCTCCTGCGAGCGATCACGGAAGCGGATCGGCGCGCCGTCGGCCATGGCCGATGATGACAGGGTTCCCGCCCGGCAGCGCCCCCATGTTCGCGAGCACGGCGTCGAGCGTCGTCACGTCGTCGACGAACCGCACACCCGTCGGCCGGGACGTCCGGAGGGCTGCGACGATGCCTGCGATGGCCGCTCCGCCGGTGCGCATCCCGTCCGGCGCGGAGAGGGTGCGGATCACCTCCCGATCTCCGCGGGCGACCACGACCATCTCCACCGCGCTCGCGACCGAGCGCAACACGAAGCGACGGAGGAACGAGAAGTACGCCGTCATGAACGCGACGAACCACGCCCTGCGGAGGAGGAACCCCGGGATCGCCCGGAACATCAGCACCAGCACCGACGGCCGGGGCGAGAGGTACGCGCGTGAGGTCGGCGCGCCGGTCGAGGCGTGCATCATGTACGCCTCCGCGAGCGGTACATGCAGCGAAGGTGCGTCACCGGAGGGGAACGGGAACCGAGGACCGGCAGCGACCGGCGGCCCGACGACCTCGCGGCCTTCGTCCCACGATCGGGTCGCGGTGCGGAGCGCGCTCCCCATCAACACGACGGTGCCGCGCCCCGCGCCCGAGTAGGGGCTCGAGCGGATCGCGATCTCGATCCGGCGCGCCGATCCGGCCCGGTCCGCCGCGTCGCGCGCGAGGAGGTTGCTCAGCCCGGTGAAGATCCCCGCGCCGAGGATCACGGCGCCCTGCCCCTCGCGACCACGCAGCGTGTCGTGCAGCCGCTGCACCGCTTCGGCGTCGGACGTCGCTTCGATGAGCAGGAGGCCCTTCTCGAGGCAGTACGCGGCGAGCGCGTCGGGCCGCGTGGTGGTCGTGTCCGCGAGATCGACGATCGCGTCGAACCCGTCGAGCGCAGCGAACGTGCTCGGATCCCCGAGATCCACCCGCACCGGTCCGCGTCGCGACGCCACCGTGACCTCGACGTCCGCGAGCGCCTTCAGCGACTCGACGGCGCGCGAGCCGAGATGCCCCGCCCCGCCGATGACCGCCACACGGAACGCCATGCGCCCACTCTAGGGACGGAGAGCGACGAGGCCCAGGGTCGCGGACGGATCATGGAGAGTCGGCCACCGTCGGGATGCAGTAGCGCTGACAGCTCGAGCTCGATGTCGGGCAAGGGTCGGGGAGGCACGCGAGCCCCGTCGGGCAGCCCTCCGCGGGGCAAGGTATGGGCGGGAAACAGACCGTCTTGCCGTTTGCCGCTGTCGAGGGAAGGCACGCGTAGGCGTTCCCCTCGGTCTGGCAGTCTGCGTGCGTCACACAGAGCTTCGCGCATCGACCGTACCCGTCGAGCGGCGAGGGCTCGCAGATCCCTCTCGCGCACACCGCGCCGGGACGACACGAGCCAAAAAAAGGCTCGCTCGGAGCGCCATACGCCGAGCACGCGAACGCTGTGGTGATCAGACCCGCGGCCGTTCCGGCGACGAGCAGGCGGCCGATGCGGCGCACATCGTCGAAGCGCTGCGTCGCGAGCGGCGCGTCGAAGACCGCCCCGCAGAACGGGCACAGCGAGGCGCCCTCGCGCAGGTGACGTCGGCAGATCGTGCACGGAGCGAGCATCGGCTCCATGATGAGCCTTCGCGGGGACCGCCACCACTGCCATGCATCGCCATGCGCTCGCTCTCACGCTCTTCGGCGTCTTCGCCTCGGTCGCGACGCGCGCGCACGCGAGGGAAACCGAGCACGTGCCGCAGACTGCGAGCGATCCGGGGCGGGCCGCGGCCGTCGCCTTCACCGCGGTGCTCTATCCGATCGGCGGCATCGGCTTCGCTGCGCTCTACTTCGACCGCGTGGAGGCGGCCCGCGACGAATGCCTCGGCGAGCAGGAGGTCATCGGCACCGCGCAGTATGGCGGGATGACGTTCGAGGTGCGCGATCGCGCCTACGCGCAGGACGCGTGCCGCAAGACCGGAGCGCTCGGCCCCCTCTTTCTCTACGGTACGTTCATGGCGTTCGCGCCTGGCCTCCCGCGGATCGTCGTCGGCAACTACAGCGGCATGTTCGCGTGGGCCGCGGCGACCTCGGCGAGCATCGGGCTCGGCTGGGCGGCTCAGGCGCGCAGCAAGGACAACTCCTCCGCGATGGGCTACGTCGGCGTGTTCGTCCCGTTCGTCCTCGGCATCATCGAGCTGTCGACGACACCGCGGCGTGACGATCTCCTCGCGCGTTCACGTCCGAAGATCGAACCCGCGCTCCTCCCTACGCAACACGGCCTGACACTGCACCTCGGCGGAGCGTTCTAGCAACTACCTGAGACCGTCAGAAGTGATCTTCGGCCGTGTGGAAGCTGCCGTCGTCCTCGGTGAGGGCCGGCGTGGTCGCGGTGACCGGCGGGGGCCCTTCGCTCGCGCCGCCGAAGACGATCTCGGCGCCCGTGCCCTTGCAGGTCGCGGTCGATGCGAACGCACGGTGCGACGCGCTGCCGTCCGCCGGGAGCACGCGGACCTCGCACTCGCCGTTGCCGTAGATGTTCCCTTCCCACGCGGCGCACCCGAGCGTGCCGGCCGTGAGCGAGGGCTTCACGCAGGCGAACGATCCGCAGCGGCCTGCGGCGACGAAGGGCGCGGTCGCGAGATGTCCCGAGACCTCGACGCGGAGGCGACCAGGCGCGACGTCGGCCGAGCAGCTCGAGGTCGCGACGGGGTCGGCGCCGCCGCACGCTGCGAGCGCGAGACTCAGGAGCGGGAGGACGCCGAACAGGAGCGGACTGCGAAACATCGGAGAGTTCGTCTAGCGCCCATGATTCGAGCTGCAAGGGGACGGATGTAGGCCTGGAAATGCAGGTCGCTCTCGCGTCGGGGAGAATGAATGGCGGTTCACTCACACGGCACGTGCCGCCGGTGTACCCTTCGGGCCCGAAACCCTGCACCCGAAGCCCTCGTGGACGAGCGTCGTCGACGAGGGTGGGGCGGGAGAAACCCCCGCACTGAAGAGGTCGAGAGAATGGCCAACGAGCTCCGCTTCGATGGGAAAGTCGCGATCGTCACCGGCGCAGGAAATGGCCTCGGCCGATCCCACGCGCTGCTGTTGGCGTCGCGCGGCGCCAAGGTGGTCGTCAACGATCTCGGCGGCTCGATCCCCGGTGGCGGG
>JBKJQC010000858.1:0-19430 GCA_046593995.1 Polyangiales bacterium | reverse complement strand
GCCTTCGCCAAGGGGCGCGCGCTCCTGCGCACCGCGATCGAGGCCGCGCCGCGGCTCTCCGAGACGCCGAAGAACGCGCACGTCGTCTTCGTGCTCGACGGGTCGCGCTCGCTCCGGAGCGCCGACCGCGTGGCGCAGATCACGGCCGCGCGGGCGTATCTCGCGCACGTGCCCGACGCGAAGGTCCAGGTGCTGATCTTCGACCGCGAGGTGCGGCCGCTCCACGAGACGTTCGTCACCGCCAAGCAGGCCGACGACGATCTGCAGAAGCTCGCGTGGACGCCGAGGAACGGGAGCGCGATCGAGCTCGCGCTCGCCGAGGCCGCGAAGCGGGTGGCGCTCGCGCCGAAGGACGCGCCCCGTCGCATCGTCGCGTTGACCGATCTGCGCACCCGTTCATCGCTGATTCCGGCGCAGATCAAGGGCCTCGATGCAGCCAAGGCGACCATCCATCTCGCGCGCACCCGCACGGGCGTGCCGGGGGTCTCGCGCGACGACGCCGATCCGTGGGCTGCCATCCCGCGCGCCACCGGAGGTCTCTTGTGGGACGCGCAGGCCGGAGACGACGTGAAGGTCGCGCGCGCTTCTTACGAAGAGTGGGTCCGCCCGCTGCGCATCGATCGCCTCGCTGTGAGCGGCGTCTCGTTCTCGAGCGACGTGGAGCCTCCTTCGTCGCTCGCGGAGGGGGAGGGGTTCGCGGACTTCCGCGTCGGTGCGTTCGCCACCCCGGCGATCGACATCAAGGGAGAGCTGTGGTCGACGCCTATCAAGGTGACGCTCGCATCGTCACCGACCGAGGAGCGGCGCTGGTCGGCCCTCGCGTTCGGGACGAACGGGGTCCTCGACGAGCTGAAGGAGCCGGAGATGATGACGCTCGCCAAGAAGGGCGGCGCGGTCTCGCCGGTGACGAGCTACCTCGCGATCGAGCCGGGCGTGCGCCCCTCGACCGAAGGCCTCGACTGGGAGACCGTGGCGTTCGGCGGCATCGGCCTGAGCGGGGTGGGCTTCGGCGGCGGGGGCAGCGGGAGCGGCATCGGGCTCGCGAAGCCCGATCGCGCCGGATGGCTGCGCGACAAGCTCGCCGCGATCCACAAGACTTGCGCCGTGACGAGCAAGACCCACTCGGTGTTCGAGACGACCTTCGCAGAGATTGTGGCCGTCACCCTGGTTGCGGAGGGCGCGCCGCTGTCGACCACGCAGCAACGTTGCGTCGAGGAAGGCGCATGGGCGCTCGAGCTGCCCGCCGTCTTCGACCTCGCGTTTTCGAAGTGGGAGGTCGACGTCTGAGCGCTACGCTCCGGCGCGATGATCATCCGCCAGCTCTTCGATCCGGCATCGAGCACGTACACGTACCTGCTCGCAGACGATGCGACGCGCGAAGCCGTGCTGATCGATCCCGTGTGGGAGAAGCACGCGCGCGATCTCTCGTTGCTCCGAGAGCTCGAGGTCACACTGAAGACGACGGTCGAGACCCACTGCCACGCCGATCACGTGACCGGCGCGTGGCTGATGAAGGCCGCGGTCGGGAGCGCCATCGCGATGAGCGCGGCGTACGGCGCGGAGAACGTCGATCGCCCCCTCTGCGACGGCGACGTGATCCCGTTCGGCGGTCGTGCGCTCGAGGTTCGCGCGACGCCCGGGCACACCAGTGGCTGTCTGACGTACGTGCTCGACGATCAGACGATGGCGTTCACCGGTGACTGTCTCTTGATCCGCGGCGCCGGGCGCACCGATTTCCAGGAGGGGGACGCGTGCACGATGTTCCGCTCGATCCGCGAGCGCATCTTCACCCTCCCGGACGACTGCCTCGTCTACCCGTCCCATGACTACGAAGGACGCGAGGTGAGCACCGTTCGCGAGGAGAAGCGCTTCAATCCGCGCATCGGCGGCGAGGCCCGCGAGGAGGACTTCGTCGGCTTCATGCGCAACCTCGGACTGCCGCACCCGAAGCAGCTCGAGGTCGCGCTGCCCGCCAACCTCCGCTGCGGGAAGCCGCTCGACGGGAGGTATCCGCTCACGGCAACGTGGGGACCGGTCTTCCCGACGTACGGAGGCATCCTCGAGATCGACGCCGACTGGGTCGCGCACCACCGCGACGCCGTCCACGTGCTCGACGTGCGCGCGCCGGAGGAGCTCGCGGGAGAGCTCGGCCACCTCGAGCACGCGCAGAACGTCCCGCTCGACGTGCTCCGCGAGAAGGTCTCCGACGTCCCGAGGGATCGCCCGGTCGTCGCGGTGTGTCAGTCGGGCAAGCGCTCCGCGATGGCCACGCTGATCCTGATGAAGGCAGGGTTCGACCGCGTCGCCAACGTGTCCGGCGGCCTGATCCGCTGGCGTCATCTCGGTTTGCCGAGCTGACCGTGTACGTTCCTTCCATGCGCTCCTCCGTTCTGCGCGGGCTCGCTCTCGCGCTCCTCGTCGGCTGCTCGAGCAAGGACGAACCTCCTGCGGACACGGTCGACGCGCACGGCTGCGAGACCGAGCCGAAGTCGTGCAACTGCTGCGGGACCACCGTGCAGCTCACCTGCGACGAGTCCCCAGAGTCTTGCAACCAGGGCGTCTGCGATCCGTGGTGCAGCATCGTGCGCGAGGAGACCGGCCTCTACGACGCGGAGGACGACGTGAGCACGGACGCCACGGCGGACGGGGCCGCGTCCGACGGCGCATCCGACGTGAAGGCCGACGGCGGCTGAAATCACCGAGCACGATTCTCGACGGCACGTGCGCGAGACGCTGCCGCGGGCCTTCGGTGAGTGCTCGAACCCCGCCGCAAGGAGCGCCGAACGTTTCGAACGTTCGCGTCATCGCGAACAGGGTGTGACCTTCCGTTCACGCGTTCGAAAAAACGCGAACGCTGCAAACGTTCGCGCCGGAGTGAGAACGGGAAGGGTGACCGCTTCCTCCGCGGGATGCCGTCGAGAACGAGACCCGCGATTCAGGGCCTTCGGCGCGAGGCCTCCGCGTTGGCCATCGCGAGATGGACCTGCCGCGCGCGCTCGCGAATCGCCTCCACCTCGGGACGATCGCTCTCGCTCGCGAGGTCGTCGGCCTGCAACGCGACCGACGCCGCGCGGATGACGATGCGGCGGAGGATTGCCTCGTTCTCCTCCTCCTTCGGGGCCCCGGCGAAGTGCTCGCGGAACAGCGCCTCGATCGCGACCAGCTCTCCCCGGAGCGCGGTGAGGATCGCGGGTGCGTCCGGGCGAACGGACTCGTTCAGCCGTCGATCGATGTCGACGAGCTCTGCGATCGCGCCGAGGACCGGGCCTTCCTCTTCGCTACTCCCGGGGACCACGCGGAGCTGGGTCGCGAGGAGGCGCAGCGCGTCCGCGATGTGACGAAGCCGCGCCGGACGGCGGGCGGCGATGGACACGCCGAGCTGCTCCGCTTCGGCGCTCGCCTTCACGTCGGCCGCGACCGAGCGGAGGAAGTGCAGACGCTTCGCGTCCTCGCCCTCGGTCATGCTCTCGGTGACGTGGCGCTGCTGCGCGCGGAACGCCGCGAGCGCCTTGCGCGTGACCTCGACGTTCCCCGCGGCCCACGACGGCGTCTCGACCGCGCTCGCCTCGACCATCTGGCGCTCGATGGCCTCGAGCCCCTCGATGGCCTCCGTGAGCATCGCGAGATCCATGCGCTGCGACGCGCGCGCGCGCTGCAGGAGATCTTGGTAGAGCATCGCGCGGCTCGCGAGATCCGAGAGCCGCTTCGCGGTCGGCGACGGCGGGGGGCCGGAGCGCGCGGCGAGGATCGCGTCCCGCTCCCTCGTGAACGCCGCGACCTTCTCCCGCGCCAGCGCGAGCAGCCTCCGCTCCGGTCCCTGCGCGCGCGCCGCGTCCGCCTCGAGCGCAGTCACGACCGACTGGACGCTCTTGAGGATCCCCTCGATACGCGCCGGATCGCACTTGTCGTGGCGCCGTCCAGCGAACTCCGTGTCGTACGCCTTCGACGCGGCTTCGATCTTCTGCTCGAGGGTCTTGCGGGACATGTCTCTCTCGGGGGCGCGCGCGTCATTGGTCGAAGTGCTCTCGCCCAGCTCGGCGCGGAGCTTCCGCACCGTAGACGCTTGATGTCGTCGCGGTCCGCCCGTCGCAGCGGGTGAGGGAGGACGCCCGGGGTGCCGCCTGGTACCTGTGACGCTCGATGACGTCCGAACCCGATGAATCCGCGTCGACGCGCGCGGACGAGCGCTCCGAGCTCACGAGCGCGCAGACTGCCCGCGCCGAGGCCGAGGCGGCCGCGCGTCGATTCGCCTTCCTCGCCGAAGCGGGCGAGGTGCTCTCGTCGTCGCTCGACTACGAGCACACGCTCCGCGAGGTTGCGCGGCTCGCGGTCCCGATCCTGGGTGATATGTGCATCGTCGACATCGTGACGTCCGACGGGATGCAGCGCGTCGCCGCGACGCACATCAGCCCCGCGAAGTCCGAGCTGCTCCAGGATCTCCGTCGGCGATATCCGCCCGATGCAGCGTCGCCGCAGCCTGCCGCGCGCGTCGCGAGGAGCGGCCAACCCGAGCTCCTCGCCCACGTCTCGCCCGAGACCGTCGCTTCGCGCACACGCGACGAGGACCACGCCAGTCTGATCCGCCGGCTCGAGATCCGCTCGCATCTCGCGGTTCCGCTCGTGGCCCGCGGCGCGCTCGTCGGGGTGATCAGCCTTGGGATCACCGAGTCCGGCCGTAGATACGACGAGCGTGACGTCACGTTCGCGATGGAGCTCGCGCGCCGCGCCGCGCTGGCCGTCGACAACGCGCGTCTCTACCGCGTTGCGCAGGACGAGCTCGCCGAGCGGCGCCGCGTCGAGGATGCGCTGCGGCTCTCCGAGGGGCGCTTCCGTGCGCTCTTCGAGCAGTCGCCGGTGTCGCTGCAGATCTTCGCGACGACCGGCGAGTGCACGTTCGTGAACCCCGCGTGGGAGCGCCACTTCGCGACGAGTCGCGACGAGCTCTCCGGCTTCAACCTCTTCACCGATCCGCAGGTGCGCGCGCTCGGGATCCTCCCGATCATGGAGCGCGTCCTCGCCGGCGAGTCGGTGCGTGCGCCGACGCATCGGTTCGACCCCGCGGCGTCCGGGCGCATCGGCAGGGCCGTCTGGCAGGACGTCCATCAGTTCCCGATCCGCGGCGCCGACGGAACGGTCCAGGAGATCGCGGTCATCGCGCTCGACGTCACCGAACAGCACGAGGCGCGGACCCGGCTCGAAGAGGCGGTCACCGCACGCGACACCTTCCTCTCTGCCGCGTCGCACGAGCTGCGCACACCGATCACGTCGATGTTGCTGCGCCTGCAGGCGGCCCGCCGCGCGATTGGCCGCGGCGACGCTGGGGTCTTCTCCCCCGAGAGCATCACCCGCCTCGTCGATCAGCTCGACGGCTCCGTCGAGCGGCTCGCGCGCCTGGTCGACGACCTGCTCGACATCACGCGCATCGAGACGGGGAAGCTGCAGCTGAACGTGCAGCCGGGGGATCTCGCGGTCGTGGTCGCCGAGGTGCTCGAGCGACTCGCGCCGCACCTCGCCGCCGCCCACGTCCCCCTCACGTCCGAGCTCACCGCGGCGCCCGCGCGTTTCGACGCGTTCCGGATCGAACAGGTCATAGCGAACCTCATCACCAACGCGATCCGCTACGCCGCCGGTCAGCCGCTCACCGTGCGCGTCGAGACGGCGGGAGAGCGCGTGCGGATCGTGGTCGAAGACCGCGGCCCCGGCATCGCCGCCGAGGACCGCGAGCGCATCTTCGACCGCTTCGAGCGCCTGGCGCCCCCACGACAGATCAGCGGCCTCGGCCTCGGCCTCTACATCGTCCGCGACATCGTCCGGGCACACGGAGGTACCGTTCATGTAGAGAGCGGCCACGTAGAGAGCGGCCACGTCGAGGGCGCACGGGGCGCGGGCGCCCGGTTCGTCGTCGAGCTCCCGGTCTCCGGCCCTGGCTGATCGGCGAGTGGTGGCTCGGCACCTGCGTGGCGTGCGATGCGCGCGCCTTGAAGCGGACGATGCACGGTCCGTCCGTCGCGCCGGGTGCCGCCGCAACTCGGCCTCGCAAGGCGGTGGCGTCCGCGTTCCGCTCCATCCCTCGTGGCCTTCAACAGGCTCGCGTTCCCGAACACCGGGGGCGGGCGTCGGCTCGGCGCCGGGCGCCCGAAGGGCACGCGGCGCAGCGAGCGCATGCCGCACACCCGTCGGCCGCCGGTGTCCCGGCATCGTCCGCACCACGTCACTGTCCGCGTCACCCGCGAGACGTGGAACCTGCGGAGCCAGCGCTGCTTCGCGCCGATTCGCGAGGCGCTCGCCGCGGTGCACCAACGTCCGAGCTTTCGCGTCGTGCACTTCTCGGTGCAGCACAATCATCTGCACCTGCTCGTCGAGGCCGAGGACCGCACGCGCATGACGCGCGGCATCCGGGCGCTCCTCGTGCGGATCGCGCGCGGCTTGAACCGCGTCATGAAGTCGCGCGGCGCGCGCTTCGGAGACCGCTACCACGAGCACGTCCTCGCCACGCCGAACGAGACGAAGAACGCGTTGCGCTACGTGCTCGGCAACCGCCAGCACCACCTGCGGCAATGGGGGAAGTCGGCGCCGCCGAGCGATCCCTTCACCTCCGCCACCCTCGACGAAGCGCTCGTGCATCGGCCGGCGAGCTGGCTCTTGCGCGAAGGCTGGACGCGCGCCGGGCCGCTGTGACGACACAGGAGAGCTTCGCGCCGGCGGTCGTTGCACGTTGCGCGTAGGCAGTGCAGGTGGTGGAGCAGACGCCGACGCGGCGAGGCGTCCGATGCAACGATCGCCCGCTGACCCACGCAACGAGGAGCGCGCGCGTGCGCTACTCTCTCGGAGATGCTGACGACACTCGCGCTCGTGTCGGCCGTGGCGGCAGCCGAACCGCACCCCCCTCAGTGGGATGGATGGGGGATTCTCGTCGCCGATGTGGCCTCGGTCTCGACCGTCGCGGTGGGAATCGCGACCTACGCGGATGGCGGCGGAAGCAACGGGGTCGCGGTGACGGTGACGGGACTCGCGCTGTACACCCTCCTGCCGCCGCTGATTCACCTCGGCAACGAGCATTGGAAGGGCGCGCAGTCGAGCTTCGCGTGGCGTCTCGGCCTGGTCGGCGCCGCTCCCCTCGCCTCGGCGGGGATCGCATATGTCCTGCACGAGCGTTGTTCGCCGGAGATGCACTATGAGACGCGCGACCACTGCGAGGATTCTCGCGATTTCTTCACGGTGCTTGCCGGCGTGTCGACGATGGCGATCGGCGCGATCGTGGCGACCACGCTCGATGTGACGACCTTCGTTCGAAAGCCTCCGGTTTCGGCGACGTTGCTGCCGCGCTTTGATCCGTCGACACGCACCGCCGGCATGGTCGTCGGCGCGGCGTTCTGATCCGATTTTTCGCGTCGCGCTGGCCGCTTGCACGGCCATGACGCGCAATCCTCGACTTCAAGCGCAGGCGAGCGACGCCGAGAACGCGCGTCCGTGCGCACCGATCTCGCGCGCCGCATCGAGCGCTGTAGCGCACCCGGGGCGATCCCTCGCGCGCGGACGCATCGAGCCAGGGCAGCGCTCGCGGGCTCCCGAGCTGACCTAAGCGTCGCACCATCTGCCGCGCGGACGCGCTCTGGTGCGCGAGACGCTCCGGGTGCATCAACAGCGGCGCTACAAGTTCCGCAGGATTCGCGGAGTGATCCGCGTCGAGGAGGGGGACGGCGTACGCGGCATCTGTGGCGTGGACGATGCGATCCGAGGCCTCGAAGAGCTCGCCGTCCGCGGAGGAGAGTCTCGTGCGAGCGAGCAAGGCGTCGACGGTCGCGAACGCCCGCGCGCGCGCGGACGGGTCCACGGAGCAGCGCGCGGCCCCGTGCAGCGCGAGCGCACGCGACGTCGGATCGCGCCCCTCGCGTACGAGCGCTCCATAGAGGGTGCGCGCCCGCGCGAGCTCCCCGGCACGCTCCCAAGCCCGCGCCGCATGCGCGAGAAAGCCGGCACGTTCGTAGAGCAACGCCGCCGCGCGCGGCTCGTCGTGCCGCTCACGCGCCGCATCGACAGGGTGGAACGGCGTATGGAACGAGAGGGCACTCGAAGGACCCCGATACCAAGCAACGGTCGTGGACGCTCGTGTACGACCGGTGAGCAGCGATATCTCCGCGAGCGCATCGAGGCACAACGCGTACTCCGCGTCGGTCACGTGCGCGATCGAGGTCGCGTGCACGAGCAGCTCGTAGCCTGCGTCGCCCCGCGCGCGCTCGAACAGATCGAAGGCGAACTGGCGTACGTAGTACATCTCGGAGTAGGTCGGCGGGAGAGGCCCCGTCCATCTCATCGGGAGCGAAGCCGAGAGCGGCTGGCGCTCGAAAGGATGAACGTCGTCGAGTCGCGGCGGCGCGAGACCGAGGCTGCGGTACGTCGAGGCGACCACGCCGAGCGTCGTCGACATCCGATGGATGAAGTCCCGCCGTCCGAGCCCCTCGCGCGTCACCGCTCGATGGTAGCTGGCGAGCTCAGTCGACGCACGCGCGAGCGAACTTCAGCTTCGAAGGCATCCGTCCGTGGTGGGTCTTGCCGATGATCGTGTGACACCCGAACACGCCGCGGAGCTGGCTGCAGTGGCCGAACACGCGCTTGTCGGTCGGCGAGACCGGCTCCTCGCGATCGAGATGCAGAGCCCCTCACTCTCGCTCGCGTCGCCGCACGCGCGACCTGCGTCGGGCATCACCTTCTCGCAGCTCACGTGACTGTGCATCCCACCGTGCTCCCCCCACTAGTCCCCCTTGGCGAGGCACGCCGCCTTGTCGGCTTCGTACGCGGGATCGACGATCACGACCGGCGCCTCGAGGAGGATCGGCGCGTCCTCCTTCGAGCGTAGGACGAAGACGCGCAGCGTCCGCGGTCCCCCGTCGACGTCGACGAGGAGGGGCAGCGTTCGCTTGGTGTGCGAGGCCATCGGCTCGTCGAGCTCCACGCCGACCATGTCGTCACGGCCGCCCAACAGGTGCACCCACTTCGTCTCCCACGATGCCACGACTGGATCTCGACGCGTCCCCGGATCGCGCGCCGCTGAAGGCGGCGTCACGCATGCCTTCGGCGCGGGGGCGTCGCCGGGCCTGCCGATTCCGCCGTCGTGTTCAGCGTCGGCGACTTCGCTTGTAGCCAGACTCGCGCTGGCTTCGCACGGCGAGCACGAAGACCGTGTCGATCGGAGGCACGAAGCGATAGAGCGCCACGTACCCGCGCGAGCCTCGTCCGATGACGAGCTCGCGCATGCCACCCTTCAATGGTCGACCGATGAAGGGGCTGCGGGCGAGGATCTCGATGGCCTGGACGATTTCGCCGACGCGAACCGGCGCCTCCTCGGCCTCGAACTGGGCCAGGTGATCGAAGAAGCGATCGAAGTCGTCGAAGACCTCTGGCGCGAGCTCGATGCGGGGCATGCAACGTGTCAGCGGACGAGCTTGCGCGCGACCGGCTTGCGTGGGGGCTTCCCGCGCGCTCGGGCCTCGAGATACGCCTTTGCGTCGCTCCACGGCACGGTCTTCCCGGTCGCGATCGCCTTCGCCCAGCGGGCTTCGGCGACACGCTGAAACTCTTCCTCCAGCTCGACCTGCTCGACCGTCCGCGCGATCGCCTCGACGATGAACGCATGGGCCGTGGTCCCGGCGCGCTCTGCCGCGGCGGCGATACGTGCTTTGAGATCGCGCTCGATGCGGATGGTGGTGGTCGACATGGCCTCCTCGCGCCTCATTAGTAGCACGAATGTGCTACCGAGACAACGCGCGAGACCCGGCGAGAGCCTCCGGGAGGGACGGAGCGCGCCCTCGTCGAGGACCACGAGTCGAACTGACCGAGGGCGACGAGGACGCGGCCTGCGTCCGATGACCGAGCGCGCGACCCGTCTTCTCGAGCGCCGGGGTTCAGCAGGCCGCGCCGTTCGGCAGGCAGACGTTCGCTGCGCCGCTCGTGGTCTTGCAGACGGTGCAGTACTGGCCCGTCGGACAGCCCTTCGTGGTGCAGTCGGCGGTCCCGCCGATCATCGAGCACGTCAAACCGAGGTTGTAGATGTCGCTGCCGGAGCCGTCGCCGCCGTGCTTCGCGCCGACCGCTGCGCACTGCTCGGCGGTGAGGCCGCCCTGGCTCTTCGCCGTCCACACGCAGGCGTCGCCCTTCATCGTCCACGGCGCGCCGAACTGCTCGCAGTAGCTCGCGCTCATAAAGCCGCCCGAGCACGTGCAGTCGCCGCGGCGGAGCGAGCTGTCACGCACGCAGGTCGGACAGCACGAGCCGGCGCTGGTCTTCGCGACGTAGCCGGGCTCGCACGCGACCGCCGCGCAGAGCACGGCCGCGCAGTCGATCCGCGCCGCGGCCTCGGTCGCAGTCGACGCGCCTTCGTCTTCAGCAACAGACGCGGTGCAGCCGGCGATGCTGGCGACGAGGAGGACGAAGGGGAGGGCGAGAGCGGCGTTCTTCATGGTGTGGGCGCACCTCCTACCACCGCTCCGGGCGCCGGTGCAAGCGGTGAAGGGCGGGCAGCGGAATCGCGCACGGCACCCGTCGTGCCTGGGTGCGCCCACCTACGTCCCGCAAGCCGACGCTCGCGACCGCGGCACACCTCGACGCGCGCGCCGGCGGAGGTCGTCCTAGCGGAGATGAAAGCCGCCACCTGCGAGCCAGTCCTGCACCACCGAATCGAAGACGTGCGGCGCCTCCGCCATGGCCTCGCGTAGCTGTCCCTCACTGCACGCGGATGCTTTCGTGAACCCGTCGTCGGAGCGAATGACCACGAGGTTTCCGTGCGGCATCGCGTACGTCACGAACGATCGTCCGCCGCCGACCTGGATGGTCTGACCCTCGCGGAGCGCGCCCACGACGTCCTCGAAGGTGGGGACTCGCTGCATCATCGCGGCGTGCGCCGCCGCACGTTCTGTCTCGAGCTTCGAGTGCGCGGCTTGCCTCGAGAGCGCCTGGGCCGCGGTCTTCTCGTGGATCCATTCCGAAAGACCGCTGAGCGCGTCGAGCGTCGCGACCTCGCGGACGTTCTGGGTGCCGTTCTCCCAGATGGTGAGCGTCACCGACTCGGCGTTCTGCTTCAGGTTCACGGCGCCACGCTGGTTGTGGAGCAACACCTCCTCGGGGCGGGGCTCCCCCTGGAGGCCGACGTTCCATTCGCGTGGCAGGGATGCGATCACGTCGGCCATCGACACGACCGGCAGCGGCCCGGCGAGCGCCTTCTCGATGGCCGGCGTGAGCGCGATCCAATCCTCGCGCGTGCCGACCTTCCACGGACATGCGTGCGGGAGCCCGATTCGGTAGTACGCGCCGTAGAGCCAGATCAGGACCACGCAGCGCTGACCGATGCGGATCGCGCAGGTCGGGCTGCTCGCGATCTCGAAGGCGACTTCGCCGCCGAGCGCACCGGCCACGTCTCGTGCGAAGGCGCCGATGTCCTTCGGCAACGTCGTCGTCACGCGGGTGACCTCCGCGCAGTCCGCGGAGACCTCGAACTCGAACGTCGCGCCGCACTGCACGCATCGCATCGAGCCGAAGTACTTGCCTCCTCCTTCCAGCTTCTCGAAGCCGCGCGGTGGGAATGGAATGTAGCGGCCCATCGTCTGCCCTTCCCACATGGAGCAAGGGCAGCTCGCGGGGGTGCGGACCTCCCACGCGAGGCACATGTGGAGCTCGAGCGCGGCGGGTACGTTCTCGAGAAAGGCGCGAACATACGTCGCCGCTTCCTCCGCGGGCCCACGGGCGGGATCTGTGGCCGGCTCGCGGAGCGCACGCGCGACGCGCGCCGGATCCTCGCCGGACTCCGCGTACGCGATGAAGCGTGCGGCGAGCCCGAGCGGATCTTCGAGGTGCGGCGCGAGCAGCTCCGCCGCGCCCTGCAGCTCCGTAGGGAAGATGGCCGCAGTCTCCTCGATGCAGCTCCCGTCCCAAGCGCGCGCCGCGCCATAGACGCCTTGATCGATATCGAGCGCCATCCGCACGAGCGTGTCGGGGTCGCCGGGGTACAGGAGCTCGTACTGCGTCCACCCGCCGCTACGTCTCCGACGCTCCTGGTAGCTCATGGCGTCGAGCTCGTCGGGGTCCTCCGCGGGGAGCAGGAGAAGCGTGAACGTTCGCGTCATGTCGAACGGAGTGTCGAGGTCCACGTTTACGGGGTCAACCGACTCTGCCGCTCGACCGGCGCGACGCAGCCGACCTCGGAAAAGATTGCCGTCGCCGCCTCGCGATGCGTCGTTCCGCGATCGTCCGAGAGGAGGCGCGCGAGGAGCGCGTGCGCGAGTCCCTCTTCGTGACGCATCGCGCTGTTCCTCGCGGTCGCGAGCGCGCCCTCGAGCTTGGCGATCGCTGCGCGCTCCTTCCCCCGCATGGCGAGGAGGGTCGCTCGCAAACGAGCCGCCGCGGGACGGCCGAGCGGAATGGCAAAGGCGAAGCGTTCGAGGTCGGAGACCGCTCGCTCCGCGTCGCGCAGGGTCGCCTTGTCGCCGGTCACCCGCGCGAGATCGATGCGCACCTCAGCGGCCCCCTGGTAGCCGCTGATGATCGAGAACACGGTGGGCGGGATCGTGCGGATCAGGATCTGACAACGGTCGACCGCCGCGAGCGCCGCTTCGCGATCTCCACGACGAAGCTCCACGCTCGCGGAGAGACCCGCGCAGATCAACTTCGACGGCGCGTCCTCCTGAGACGCAAGGAGCTGTTCGGCCTCGCGCAGCATGGCCGCCGCTTGCTCGATCTCACCGAGTGGAATCAGCGCCCGCGCCCCCGCGTACAGGCCCCAGGCCATGAGCTGTTGATTCTCGTCACGACGCGCGCGCTCTGCGATGCGTCGGTAGGTCGCGGCGCTCGCCTGAAAGTGGCCGCGATAAAACTGCTCGTGGCCGAGCATGGTCTCGCCGAAGCCGACGCCCCGCAGATCGCGCGACCGCGTCGCGCGCTCGATGATGAGGTCGTTGAGCGGCCGAGCCGCGTCCCACGCCGTCTCGCCGGTGTGATAGGCGGACTCGGCGATCGCTGCGAAGACGTCGTCGTTGTCGGCGGCCGCGTCACGAGCGAGCGCGAAGTACTTACGCGCGAGCGGGCGTAACATGGACAAGCCCGCGGTGATCCCGAGCATCGCGTAGGGCCGCGCCATGGGTAGGCCGGCGCGTTCGGCGCGGTTCAAGGCGCGGAGGCTCGCCGCGATCATGGTCGTGGCGTCGTAGCCAAAATAGGCACGCTCGGCGAGCAGATCAAAGGTGCGCGCGGCCTCCTCGAGACGGGCGCGCTCGAGACCACCGCGCTCGACGGCCAGCGGTGACAGGCGATGCGCAAACTGCACGGAGAGATCGCGGGCGAGCGACGCGACCCACGAGAACGAGCCGGGTTGCGCCTCGCCGAGCAGACCGAGCGCCGCGACGAGGTGCCCCTCGGCCGCCGTGAGATCGCCGAGGGCGGTCGCCGCCTCGGCCAGGCCCTCGCGCTCGCCGACGAACGCGAGCGTCGCGCACAACCTACGCGCGATGGTGAGCACCTCCGGGAGACGACCGAACGCCGCGGGCGCCGTCTGCGACGCGAAGTCGTCGGGGGTCTCGAGATGGGGAGAGACGAAGGGCTGCGTCGCGGAGGCACCAGCATCCATGCGTGTCGTGGGGACCTCGGAGCGCTCTGCCCGGGGCAGCCGCAGGGCGCGCGCGAAGCTGAAGAGCGTTTCGCCCTCGAGGAGCGGCATCGCATACCAGGGGATGCCATCGCGAACACCGGAAGCGATGATGCGGACGACGCCGGGGTGATCGACGCGCTGTAGCGCGTGGATCTCGCGCCGCAGTCCGACGAGATCGAACGCGCGGTGCTGGGTCACCGTCTTGACGGCGATGCGCTCTCCGCTGAGCTCGTGGGTCGCGCGATACACGACCCCCATGCCGCCTCGAGCGAGCACGGACGCGACGCGGAACGGCCCGAATCGCTCCGGGATCGGCGTCTGCGGCTCGACGAGCATGCCCGCCCATCCTGCACGCGCGCGCTTCCTCCGCAAGGCAACTTCCCCCCCGGCCGCGCCCGGTTGTCGAGGTCGCGCACAGCTCGTGCGCGCCTCGCATGAGGCAGGCCGCCTCGAAAGGGCACCTTGAAGGCCACCGCCCACAGCGATCGCTAGCGGGCTCTTGCTCATCGCTTCGATCCTCCGGCGATGGGCTTCTCGACGTCCACGAGGTCGTCCTTGCCGCCCAACAGGTGCGCCCACTGCGGCTCCCAAGCGACGTCGGTGCAGTTGTCGATCGTGATCGAGATCGTCGCGGGAGCGGAGCGCTCGGGCCACGACTTGATCTCGACGCGGCTCGCGATCACGAGCCGCGGCGTCCCGCACGCCTTTGGCACGGGCGCGACGATGACGGCGGGCGCCTCGCGTCGACACCGATTGCTGCGACGAAGCAGCGCCATTCGCCGCATCAACGCAGCGACAACCCCGCCGTCTGCGAGTTCCGCCGCGCTACACCTTCGCGCGCAGCGGTCGCATCCCAGGCGCCTCGTGCCCCGACGCGGCGACGTACTCGTCGTAGCTCCCGCCGTAGATGCGCGGGCGCACGCCGGGGGAGAGCTCGAGCACGCGCGTCGCGATGGCGCGCAAGAAGGCGCGGTCGTGGGAGACGAAGACGATCGTGCCTTCGTAGGTGGCGAGCGCTTTCACCAACGCGCGCTTGGTGACGAGGTCGAGGTGGTTGGTCGGCTCGTCGAGCACGAGGAGGTTCGGCGCGTCGAAGAGGATCTTCGCCATCGCGAGGCGCGCCTTCTCTCCGCCGGAGAGGACCTTGATCGGCTTGTCCTGGTCGTCGCCGTGGAAGCCGAACGCGCCCGCGAGGTTTCGCAGCACGCCGATGCCGGTCGTCGGCGAGTGGGCCTGCAGCTCCTCGAGGACCGTGTTCGCCGGGTCGAGCTGCTCGAGCTGGTGCTGCGCGAAGTAGCCCATGATCACCGATGCTCCGACGTCGACGCGTCCGGCGTCGGGGTGGGTCACGCCGGCCATCATCTTGAGGAGCGTCGTCTTGCCGGCGCCGTTCTCCCCCATCACCGCCCAGCGCTCGGCGCGGCGGATGAGGAGCTCGACACCGTCGTGCACGACCTTCGCGCCGTACTTCTTCGTGACGTGATCGACCTTGATGACGTCGTCGCCGGAGCGCGGGCACTTCTTGAAGTCGAACGTCTTCTCGATGATCCGCTTCGGCGGCTCGACCTTCTCGATCTTCTCGAGCTTCTTCACCCGGCTCTGCACCTGCGCCGCGTGCGACGCGCGCGCCTTGAAGCGAGCGATGAACTCCTCTTCCTTCTGGAGCATCGCCTGCTGGCGGTCGTACTGCGCCTCGCGCTGCGAGCGCTCGATCTCGCGCTGCTTGTCGTAGAAGTCGTAGTCGCCGGAGTAGCTCTTGAGCTGCCCCGCATCGATCTCGATGATCTTCTTCACCAGGCGGTTCAAGAAGTCACGGTCGTGCGACGTCATGAGCACGGCGCCGGGGTAGCTGCGGATGAACTCCTCGAGCCAGAGGATGCTCTCGATGTCGAGGTAGTTCGTGGGCTCGTCGAGGAGGAGCACGTCGGGGCGGGCGAGGAGGATCTGCGCCAGCGCGACGCGCATCTTCCAGCCGCCGGAGAGCGCGCCGACGTCGCTCTCGACCTGCTCGGGCGCGAAGCCGAGGCCGGCGAGGACCGAGCGCGCCTGCGCCTCGAGGTCGTAGCCGCCGAGCTCCTGGTAGCGGGCCTGCACCTCACCATAGCGCTCGACGACTGTGTCGAAATCGTCGCGATCGGGATCGCCCATCTTCGCCTCGAGCTCGGCGAGCTCCGCTCCGAGGAGCGCGACCTCGCCCGCGCCGGAGGCGGCTTCCGCCAGCACCGAACGGCCGCGCATGTCGCCGACGTCCTGCCGGAAGTACCCGACCGTCATCCGCTTGGGCTTGTCGACGACGCCCTCGTCGGGCTGCTCCTCGCCGACGATCAGCCGAAAGACGGTGGACTTGCCGGCGCCGTTCGGACCGACGAGGCCCGCCTTCTCGCCGGCTTCGAGCTGGAACGACGCCTCGATGAAGAGGATCTGGCCGCCATACTGCTTGGATACACGAGAGAGCGCGATCATCGGTGATGCTCTGCGGAAGGGGAACGAGGGGGCGGCACCTTGGCCGATCTCTGCCCCGGATGCGAGCGCGACCGTCACGCGCCGACGACGAGAGCGCCGCTTCAGTCGCCGCGCGCGAGCCACTCGCCGAAGCGCTCGCCGATCATCAACGCCGTGAGGTTGGTGTTCGCCATGGGGATGGTGGGCATGATGCTGGCGTCGGCGACGTAGAGCCCCTCGACACCCCGCACGCGCCCGCGTCCGTCGCAGGCCGCGTCGCGATCGTCGTCCGCGCCCATCGGGACGGTCCCCGACGGGTGGTACCCCGAGTCGCACGAGCTCCGGATCCACTCGCCGATCGCGCGCCGATCGCGGAGCGTCCGCTCCTGCGGCCAGAAGAACGTCGCGAGCCCGCGCATCGACTTCGAGGTCGCGAGGAGCCACGCGAGCTCCATCGCCTCGACCGCCATCGCCCGGTCGTCCGGGTGCTCGAGGAGCTCGGAGTCGATACGCGGTCGCGCATGCGGATCCTTGCTCGTGAAGACGATGCGTCCGACGCCGCGCGGCTTTCCCACGCTGCACATGAGGCTGACGCCGAGGAGCGTGACGAAGGGCGTCGGAACGAGCGATCCCGGCTGCAGCTGCATGTCGTTCGGGCGCGTGCTCTTCGCGGACCGATAGCGGAGCACCGTCTGGATCAGCGGATCCCCGAGCCGATTCAGCCCCCACTTCGGCACGAGGAACATCGCCGCTCCGGGGTGATCGAGGAGGCGCGCGGCCACCGCGGGCACGTCGGCCACGAGCTCGACCCCGAGCCGATCGAGATCCTTTCGTGCGCCGACGCCGGAGCGGAGGAGGATGCCGGGCGTCGAGATCGCGCCGCCCGAGAGGACGACACGACGCGCGCGAATCGTCTCCACGCGCCCGTCGGTCTCCACCTCGACGCCCAACACGCGCACCGCGCGCTTCCTCTCGAAGACGACGCGCCGCACGAGGGTCCGAGCGCGCAGCAGGAAGGTCTCTCGCGCGCGCGTCCGTGCGCCGAGGTACCCCTGCGCCACGCCCATGCGGACGCCCCCCACCTTGTTCATGGCGTGCGGTCCGGCGCCGGTGGTCGTCGGATCGTTCGTGTCGAACGCGCGCTCGAACCCGAGCTCACCGCACGCATCGAGGAACGCCGCCTGCCACGGGGTGAGCTCGCGCGGAGGGTGCCGACGGATCGGGATCGGACCGTCCTTCCCGTGCCACTTCGAGTCGGCCTCGGGTTGGTCGAGGTGGTCGAGGTCGCGCTCGAGCCTGCGAAAGGCGGGAAGACACGCGTCGAAGCCCCACTCCGGGAGCCCTCGTTCGGCCCACTCGTCGTAGTCGTAGGGCTGGCCGCGGATGGCGATGCAGGTGTTCACCGCCGAAGAGCCGCCGACGACGCGCCCGCGCGGGAAGGGAAACAGCGGCTGGCCTTTTCGAAGCGTCGGCCGGTGTCGGAAGCGCCAGTCGTGCGATCGGAGCGCATTCTGTGTCCCGTCGCGCAGATCGGCAGGCACGTCGGCGTCGGCGTAGTCGGGGCCTGCCTCGAGGAGGAGCACCTGCTTCCCGGCCTCGCTCAGCCGCGCGGCGATCACGGCACCCGAGGAGCCGGCTCCGACCACGACCGTGTCGATCACGGGCAGACTCTCCACCGACCGCGGTGCCCGGTCCACGGTTTTCGACAGACAGACCGAGGCCTGCGCGCTCACGTCGTCGCCATCGCCGGGTAATCAGGCGAAGAGCTCCGCGCGCGCGCCCTCGCGGATCGCGACGACCGCGGGGTGGAAAATCCTCCGCGCCGCCGAGATGAGATAGAAGCGCTCGCGCACCTCGTCGACGCGGCCGATCGTCTTCACGCCGTACTGCTTCGCGACGGCGCGCTCCTCAAGGTGTTCGGCGGAGACGGCCTCGGCGTGTTCGCCGCGCCCTCCGCGGTCGAGCGCGCCGTCGCAGCGGCGTGCCGGCGATCGGGAGGAGCACGGGCGCGCCGTCGAGACTCTGGGGGAAGCCGCGACGCAGACCGACGTGCTTCGTGGTGCCGAAGAACGTCACGCCGCACTCGCCGAGCAGATGGTTGAACGCGCGCACCGAGCTCCCCGCGGGCACCGGTGCGTCCGCGATCATCACGTCGAGCTCTTGCGCGGCGAGGCGCGTGAGCAGGCGCTCATGGCTCTCCTCGTGGCAGACCAGGTGGACCGGCTGCGGGAGGTGCAGCGCCGGCTCGAGGATCCGTCGCACGACGAGCTTGGTCACCACGTCGGCCACACCGACGTCGAGCCGTGGCGCGACGACGCGTCCTTTCACGGTGTCGAGGAGCTCGGACCCGAGCCCGAAGATCTCCTCCGCGTAGCGCGCGACGGTGCGGCCGACGTCGGTCAGGACCAGCCGTCGTCCCTTGCGCGCGAAGAGCTCGGCGCCGAGGTTCTCCTCGAGCGTCTTGATCTGCGCGCTGAGCGTCGGCCGCGACAGACGGAGTATACGGCTCGCGGGTCCGAGGCCGCCCTCGCGCGCAACCACGTGGAAGTACTGGAGATGGTGGTAGTTGAGCCATTCCATGGTCGTTAGCTTTTCTCGAACGAACAGTTCCAGTCTTTCTGGTTGTTGAACCGAACGCAAGTGACCATCTTGTCGTCCATGCGACTGGCACTGCATGGACCCGACACGGTGTATTCGTTCCGTCACGCGCCGAGCTGGTTCCTCCTCGCGTTCTCGGCGGGGGCGGTGAACGTGGGCGCCTTCCTCGCCACGCAGCGATTCGTCACCCATGTCACGGGCACCGCGTCACGGCTCGGGATGGACTTCGGGAAGTGGATCTTGATGCTCGACTACGCGATCGTGCTCGCCTGCTTCATCGTCGGGGCGATGACCTCGGTGCTGGCGCTCGGCGGTCGACAAGCCCGCGGCAAGAGGCCGCTGCACGCGCTGCCGCTCGTGCTCGTGTCGGCGGTGCTCGCCCTCGTGGGGGTGGCCGGCGCGTTCGGCGCATTCGGGCGCTTCGGAGGCACCGTCGAGCAGCCCCTCGACTTCTTGTTCCTCTCCATCCTCGCCTTCGCGATGGGGCTGCAGAACGCCTCCGTTGCGACGAGCACGGCGCTCGCGGTCCGCACCACGCACATGACGGGTCCCGCGACCGACCTCGGCGTGCATCTCGGCACCGCGCTCTTCGCGGAAGGTGAGGAGCGAAAGCAAGCGCTGCGTGGCGCGGTCCTGCGTGGCGGCAAGATCGTCTCGTTCATCACGGGTGCCATCGCGATGGTGCCGCTCGCCGCGCGCGCGGAGTACCTCGCGTTCCTCCTCCCTTCGAGCTTCATCGTGGCCGCCACGCTCTCGA
>JBKJQC010000806.1:0-4611 GCA_046593995.1 Polyangiales bacterium | reverse complement strand
TAGCAGCCGGTCACCTCGTAGCCGAGATCGAGCGACCAGCGCACGAGCTCGTCGAGCTCGGCACGGAGACGGATCCCCTTCTCGGGGAGCGCGCGCGCGAGCACCTCGGTGTCGAGGTGGACGACGTCGGCGACGCCGGCCGTGCTGTCGATCTCGACGAGGACCGCGCCGCGGTAGATCGAATCGGTCGCGAAGACGGTGCCGCCCGGACGCAGCTTGACGCCGCGGTTGTTCGCTTCGCGGATCGCGCCGTTGATCATGCCGGTCATGTCGAGCGGCACGTCGATGAAGAACCGGCACTGGGTCGCGTAGAAGGCGCGTTGGGTCCAACGCTCGACGCGCACCTCTCGGCTCGGACCCTTGGGAGTCCAGCTGTTCACGCTTTGCATCTCCTCGACCTCATCCCCTTTCCTCGATGGGGACCGAGTCGACGGGTAGCGCACCGTCTCGACGCGAGCAAGACGTGATTGTGGACGATCACACAGTTCCGTCCGAGGCGAGCGCGAGGGAGGACAACCCGAGCCGCAGGGCAGGCATCGTCACATCCCCATGTCTTTGCGCTTACTCGGCTTCCTCGCGATCTCCGCCGTCTCCCTGACTGCTTGCAGAAAGACCGAGCCGGAGAGGACCGCGCCCACTACGGCTCCGCTCACCAGCGTGAGCGCGTCGTCCAAGAACCCCTCGGCCATCTCGAGCGCCGCACCTGCGACGAGCTTCCGCGGGAAGAAACTTCACCTCTGGATCACCTCGTGCGATCCGCGCGCGAAGGAGGTCGGAGACGTCCTGACGCGCGCGGCGCAAGGGAAGCACGTGACGAGCATCGGCGTGGCGTGCACCGCGATCACCAAAGAGGGGACGCTCGTCGCACAAGGAGAGCACCCGGTCGGCAAGGGGCGAGCAGCCATCGCCGAGAAGATCACCAAGGCAGGCTTCCTCCCGTCGCTCGTGATCGCGAACCCGGGCCCGCTCGGCTTCGACGGCGCGCTCGCGACGCAGGTGCTCGGCGACGAGGCGACCCGCAAGAAGCTCGCGGCTGCGATCGCCGACGTCGTGAAGAACGAGCACTTCGCCGCGATCGAGCTCGATCTCGAGGCGATGGCAACCATCGCCGCGCCCGGCTACTCGTCGCTCGCGGCCGAAGTGAGGAAGGGCATCGCGGCGAACGTCGAGCTCGTGATCGATGTCCACCCGAAGACCGTCGACGATCCGGGCTGGGACGGTCCGGGATCGCACGACTACGTCGCGCTCTCGAAGACGGGCGCGGTGCTTCGCCTGATGACCTACGACCTCTCCATCGGGCCTATGCCGCCCGGGCCGTCGACCAAGGCGTCGTGGATCCGCGAGGTCGTCGAGTACGCGCGGAAGACAGGCGTGCCCGCGGCGCAGCTCGAGATCGGTCTCCCGGCCTACGGGTACGACTACCCGCCGAAGGAGAAGGGGGCGCCGATCCCGCTCCGTCACGAGGAGGTCGAGGCGCTGCGTGTCCGCGTAAAGGCGACGGTCGTCCGTGACGACGGAGGCACGCCGCACTTCCAGTACGACGCGCCGGACGGTCGCCACGAGGTCTGGTTCGACGATGCCGAGAGCCTCGGGCGCGTGCTCGCGGGCGTCGCCGATCTCGCAGATCAGGTCCGCGGCGTCGCGATCTGGGGGATCGGCCGCGGCGACAAGGATCTCTCGCGCGTGCTCGCTTCGTTCTGATTTGTTTCGTACGCGAAACGATTGCGCCCCGCGGACGGAGGTGGTGAACATCGCCTCGTGTCGACGTTCCCCTTTGCACCCGGGCTCTTCGAAGACCAGGTCGTCGTGATCACCGGTGGCGGGACCGGGATCGGCCTCGCCTGCGCCAAGCGCTTCGCAGCCCTCGGCGCGAAGGTCGCGATCGGCTCGCGCAAGCAGCCGAACATCGACGCGGGCCTCGCCGCGATCGGCGAAGACGCTCCCCACGTGGAGAAGGACCGGCTCTTCGGAACCACGCTCGACACGCGCGAGCCGACGCAGGCCGATGCCTTCGTGGACGCGGTCCTCGAGCGGTTCGGGAAGATCGACGTCTTGATCAACAACGCGGGCGGTCAGTTCCCGACCGCGGCCGCGAGCCTCGCGCCGAAGGGCTGGGAGGCGGTCGTCCGCAACAACCTCAACGGCACGTGGTTCATGACCCATGCCGTCGCGACGAGGGCGATGCTGAAGGCGAAGCGCGGGCGCATCGTGAACGTCATCGCGCAGATGTGGCGCGGGTTCCCCGGCATGGTCCACACCGGCGCCGCGCGCGCAGGCGTCGACAACATGACGAAGACGCTCGCGGTCGAGTGGGCGCCGTGGGGCCTCCGCGTGAACGCGGTCGCACCGGGCTTCATCAAGTCGAGCGGGACCGATCAGTATCCGCCCGAGATCCTCGCCCGCGCGATCAAGGCGTCGCCCGTGCGTCGCGGCGGGACCCCCGACGAGGTCTCGCGCGTGATCGTGTTCCTCGCGAGCGATCAGCTCGATTTCGTGACCGGCGAGACGTGGTACGTCGACGGCGGTCAGAAGCTGTGGGGCGACGTGTGGGAGGTCCCGGAGTCGGTCTGACATGCCCTGGGTCGAAGCCATCCTCCGCGGCCAGAAGGTGTTCGCGCGCGCGAACGACAGGGGCGAGCTCGTCGCGGACGGCGGGCGCGTCGAGATCCGCTACAAGCAGACCGACGCCAAGGCGTACCGTGCGGCGAAGGGAAACCTCGAGGTCGTCGCCGGCACGATCTTTCCCGACGCGCACTGCGGCGACGCCGAGCGCGTGCCGTCCGCCTACGAAGCGAAGAAGGACAAGAAGGCGGCCGCCGCAGCGCGCGTGAAGCCCGCGGCCGAAGGGGTGATCGTCGCGTACACCGACGGCGCGTGCAGCGGTAACCCCGGTCCCGCAGGATCAGGTCTCGTCGTCCTCGATCCGAAGACGGGCGCGAAGCGCGAGGGGTACGCGTACCTCGGATCGGCGACGAACAACGTCGCGGAGCTCACGGCGATCCAGCTCGCGCTCGAGGCCATCCCCGATCGCGAAGCGCCCGCCGAGATCCGCACCGACTCCGGGTACTCGATCGGGGTCCTCCAAAAGGGGTGGAAGGCGAAGGCGAACCCCGAGCTGATCGCGAAGATCAAGTCCGAGCTCGCGCTGCGACCGAACACGCGCCTCGTCTACGTGCCGGGTCACGCGGGGGTCGATCTCAACGAGCGCGCAGACGAGCTCGCACGCGAGGCAATCGTGTGCCGCGCCTCGAAACCGGTGCCTGCAAGCTGAGTCACCAGATTGAGTCTTCATGTGCCAAGCCCCGTCGGCGCACTTCGGCCATACCCGAGAATTTCCCGTGAATATTGCCTCGGCCCGCACCTTGCCAAGGTGATGCGCCATGAGCAACCGCTTCCTCTTCGCGCTCTCCGTCGTCTCGCTCGCCGCGCTCTCCGGGTGCGGGGCCTCCGCCAGCCAGGAGGATCCGGCAGCAACCGGAGACTGGACCGGATCTCCCTCGGACGACGCCGGCAGCAATGGCGAGTGGACGAGTGACACCGGCGGCGGCGGCTCGGTCGCCGACAGCGGGACCACTGCGCCGGCGGCCGACACGGGGACCGGCGGCAGCTTCGGCGGCGTCGGCACCGGAGGCGCGCAGGACTTCGCGTTCTTCCGCAAGGCGATCACCGAAGGACGCATCCCGAGCCCGGACTCGATCGACGCCGCGGGCTTCTTCGCCGAGCACTACACGACGCTGCCGGCGCCGACGTGCGGCAAGACGTTCTGCCTCCACGGCATGATGTCGCGCTCGCCGGACATCGTCCGCGGCGGCGACTGGACGCTCCTGCAGATGGCGATGAACTCGCCGGTCGATCCCGCGACGGTGAAGAAGCCGGCGCTCGAGCTCGCGGTCGTCCTCGACCGCTCGGGCTCGATGGGCGCGGCCGGCAAGATGGATTTCGCGAAGCAGGGCGTCACCCACCTCGTCGACGCGCTCGGCCCGGAGGATCGCCTCACGGTCATCATCTTCGACGACAAGGTCCAGACGTTGTTCGGGCCGTCGACGGTGACCGACAAGACCGCGCTGAAGAACCAGATCCTGGCCGTGCAGCCGCGCGGCTCGACCAACCTCTACGACTCGCTCGAGGCAGGCTACAAGGCGATCGGCGGCGCGAGCGAGCTGCAGCAGCGGCGCGTGATCTTCCTCACCGACGGCCTCGCGACCGCGGGCAACACCGACTCGGGCGCGATCACGGCGATGTCCGCCACGTACAACGCGAAGCACCTCGGCCTCACCACCATCGGCCTCGGCACGGACGTCTCGCTCTCGCTCCTGCGCGGCCTCGCCGAGCAGGGCGGCGGCAACTTCTATTACGTCGAGAAGCCGGAAGCGGTGACCGAGGTCTTCACCGAGGAGCTCGCGTTCTTCGTCGCACCGATCGCGTACGACCTCGAGCTCTCGTATACGCAGCTCCCCTCGTACAAGACGAAGGCCGTCCACGGCACGAACCTCTTCAAGACGACGGCCGACGGCGGCAAGATCTTCGTGCCCTCGGTCTTCCTCGTGTCACGCACCAGCTCCGAGACCGGCCCGAGCGGCGGTCGTCGCGGCGGCGGCTCGGCGATCATCG
>JBKJQC010000789.1:0-5703 GCA_046593995.1 Polyangiales bacterium | reverse complement strand
CCGGAGCCGTAGGCCGTCATCAAGATCGCGCGGTGCTTCACGACTCGCGCGATCTTGATGACGGCCTACGGCTCCGGGCTAGTGATGGGGCTGCTCGTCGTGGTGCGGCGGCAGGCGGCCTCTTCGCGGCGCTGTCGCCGCTGCGCGACAAGCGCCCCACGCAGACGACGGTCGGCGACGCCGGCGCGCCGCAGCAGTCCGCTTCCGCGGCCGTTGCTGCAGCGCCACCGGCGACGTTCGTGAAGTCACCAGACGTTCTTCCGTGGGCTCCGCAGGACGCGGGATCGCTTCCGCCGCACTACGTCGCCGCAGCCGAGGTGAAGCCACCCCCGCCGCTTTCGTTGCCGATCCCCACGCCCGTCGCGCCCTCGTTCGATCCGCAGAAGGTGCTCCCGCCGATGGACAATCCGGGCGGTGTCAACGGTGACCGGCCCGAGCGGGTGATCGTCGACGCAGCGCCGTAGAACGCCTCGCTCACCTGCGCGACAATCGGGCGATGTCCGGCGGAGCGACCCGTGCTGTTCTCGCCGCCGGTGCGTTCTTCGGTCGCGCGGAGGATCTCGCGGCGATCGATACGCTTCTTGCGCGCGACGCGCGCGTGGTGACGCTCGTCGGCACCGGCGGCATCGGCAAGACGCGCGTCGCGCTGCAGTTCGTCGCTACGCGCGGCGACCAGTTTCCGGACGCCTTGTTCTGCGATCTGACGGAGGCGCACGACCACCAGACCGTCGTTGCGCTGCTCGCGGCGGCGGCCGGAGCGAAGGGCGCATCGTCGGCCGACGCGCTCGGAGACGCGCTCGCTCTGCGCGAGGCGGTGCTGTTCGTCGTCGACAACTGCGAACAGGCGATCGGCGCTGTCGCGAGAGTGCTCGACGCGTTGCTCGAAAGGGCGCGTTCGGCGCGCTTTCTCGTTACGTCGCGCGAACCGCTCGGCCTCGGAGGCGCTGAGGAGGTGATCGAGCTCGCGCCGCTCGGCACGCCTGGCGAGCGGACGGACATCGCCGCGAGCGACGCTGTGCGGCTCTTCATCGACCGCGCCGACCGGGCATGCGGCGCGCGCGCCAAGCCGCACGACCTCGCTGTGGTCGCCGAGATCGTCCGGCGGCTCGACGGGATCCCGCTCGCCATCGAGCTCGCCGCCGCACGCGTAGCCGTGCTCGACGAGCGCGCCGTCCTCCGTCGGCTCGACGACTCGCTCTCGCTTCTACGCGGCGGCGTGCGTACCGCCGCTGCACGGAGCCAGACGGTCCGGGGTGCCATCGAATGGTCATGGGCGCTCCTCGAGCAAGATGAGCGCGTCGCCCTCGCGCAGCTGTCGGTGTTCCACGGCGGCTTCCTCCTCGACGCCGCGGAGGAGGTCGTCGATCTCTCCACAGTTCCGGCCGCGCGACCGGTGCTCGACGTCGTCCAGTCGCTGCGCAACAAATCGGTGCTGCGGGTGCTCGATGCAGCGGGCATGGACGAGGTGCGTTTCGGGCTGTTCCAGACCATCCGCGCATTCGCGGCCGAGAAGCTCGGCGAGCTCGACGATCCGACGGCACCGGCGGAGCGCCACGCGCGGCACTATCTCGCGATGGGCATCGAATCGGAGGCGCGCGCCTGGCACGGCGGTGCAACCAACCTCTCGCAGCTCGCCGTCGAACGCGACAACTTGCTCGCGATCCATTCGCGCGCGCGTGCCATCGGATCACCCGACGCTCTGCGCGCCACGATCGCGCTCCATCCGATCATCGCTGCGCGCGGTCCGCTCGCGCTCTATTCGGCGATCCTCGATGGGCACCACGACGAAGTCCTCCTCGGCAGTGCAGACGCGGAGCTCGCGGTTCGATTTCTGCTCGTGCGCGGCCGCGCGCGACAGCTCCTCTCCGACGCCGAAGGTTCTCGGCGCGATTACCAGCGGGCCCTCCTCGGTGCGCGCGCAGCAGGCGTCCGTCCGCTCACGGCGCGCGCCCTCGTACACGTGGGTATCGCCGACAAGACGGACGGCGATCTCGACGGCGCGCGCGAGCGGCTCGAGGGGGCGCTCGCGATGTTCGTCGACCTCGACGACGCACGTGCGGCCGCGGTCTGCCGCAGCGCGCTCGGTGCGGTGGAGCTTCTGGTGGGCCGTGTCGCCGTCGCCCGCCATCACCTCGATACCGCGATTGCCGCGCTCCGCACCGGCGGCGATGTGGCCCTGCTCGCCATGGTGTTGGTCGACCGCGGGATCGTCCTACAGGAGCAGGGGGAGCTCGAGGCCGCAGCGCGCACCTTCGACGAGGCAATCGCCCTGAATCGTTCGCTCGATGCGCGGCGCGCACTGTGTGTGGCGCTTGGGTATGCCGCTGGCCTCGCGCACGAGCAGGGGGATCTCGCGGCGGCTCGCGAACGGTACGAGGCCGCCGTCGCGCTCGCGGACGACCTCGGCGATCGCAAGTGGCGCACCGTGTTCGGCGCGGGGCTCGGCGCCGTGCTCGCGCGCTCGGGGGACCTCACGGCGTCCGAGCTGCACCTCGCGCGCGCGGAGTCCGACGCGCGTGCGCACGGCGAGCCGCGCGTGCTTGCGTCGGTGCTCATCCATCACGGTCACCTCGAAGCGGCGCGCGGCGCGGCGACCAAGGGGCGCGAGCGTCTCGCGCACTCCGCCGGTCTGCTCGATCGCTCCGACGACGTTCGATTTGCACACCGTATGCTCGAGCGGACGCTCGGCGACGTCGCAAGGCTCGTGGAGCCCACACGGGGGCCGATGATCACCGTCGCCGGCGACGGCAGCTGGTTTCGGACGACGTCGATGGCGGAACCGTGTGATTTGAGCAGTCGCCGCGTGATGAGCCGATTGCTCCTCGCGCTCGTTCGTCATCGACTCGAGCATCCCGACGAACCGCTGCTGTTGCCGGAGCTCGTTGCGCGAGGTTGGCCGGGCGAGCGGCTGCCGCTGGCGACTGCGGTGAACCGCTTGCATGTCACCCTCTCGAAGCTGCGAAAGAGCGGTCTCGACGCTGTCATCCTGCGACGGCAGCACGGGTATCTGCTCGATCCGTCGTTCGCGCTGGAGATCGCGCGCGGCGAATTAAGCGCGAGTTAAGCGGCGACGTCCTCCGCTTTCTATGCCGCTGACAGCGCCGAACAGCGGCGCGATCGTTCGGTTCGACCTGTTTCCGGCAGCGACCCTCGCGCCCCGTCTGGTGATCTTCGCGGGCACCGAACGTGAGCGCATCTTGCTCGTCGAACACACGGCGACGCGCGGCGGGACGCTGACGATTCCGTCGCTCGGCATCCGCTCGTGGGACGACACCTACGTTGCGTGCGTCGCCGCGCTCGGCGGTGGTGAAGACAACGCGGCGTACACGCTCGAGGCGGTGGTGCGCGCTCCGGCGACGCCAAGCGAGTTCGAGCCGAACGACGATGCGCGGACCGCGTCGGCGCTGCCGCTCGCGATCGACGTGACGGGGAGCCTGTCGCCGACCGATCACGACTGGTATCGCATCACCGCAGGTGCCGCAGGCAAGTCGACCGTCACCGCCGACGGCCCTCTCAGCGCGGAGCTCGAGCTCACCCTGCGCGATTCTGCGGGAGCTTCCATCGCGCGCGCGACCGGGCGTGGCGCCGTCGCGGTCAGCTCGGCATCGAGCGCCGCCACGTAAGCCGTGGTGCAGATCGTCCAGAGCGAGGTCGGGATGATCGCGTACCGCATCCGTGCGGCGCGCGGCCCCTGACGCTCACTTGACGTTCGCGCCGCCGCGATAGGGCGCGTCGCCGAACGAGTAGACGGCGCCGTCGGACGCCATCAGCCAATAGCCGTTGCCGGTATCGGTGCCGGCGATGGCAACGACCGGCGCGTGCGGAAACGCGTTGGCACCGCCGAGGAAGGGCGCGTCGCCGAAGGTGAACACCGCGCCGTCGTCGGCGACGAGCCAGTAGCCGTCGGCCGCGCGCGACGCCGCCATCGAAGTGATCGGCCGGTGCGGGAACACGTTCGCGCCGCCTCGGTAGCTCGCGTTGCCGAACGCATAGATTGCGCCGTCGGTCGCGACCAGCCGGTAGCCGCCACCGCTACGCGTCGCCGCGATCGCGGCGATCGGCGCATGCGGGACCTCGTTCGCGCCGCCGTGATAGCCGACTGCGCCGAACGCGTAGATCGCGCCGTCGTCCGATGTGAGCCAGTAACCGAGCGTGGTCGGGCTCGCCGCCATCCCGACGATCGGTCGATGCGGGATGGTGCTCGCTCCGCCGAGGTACGGCGCGCCGCCGAACGAGAAGATCGCGCCATCGACGGCCGTCATCCAGTAGCCAGCGGAGGAACTCGCCGCGGCGGAGACGATCGCGGCGCGCGCGACGCCGTTCGCGCCACCGCCGTACGTCGCGTCACCGTACGAGAACACCGCGCCGTCGCTCGCCACCTGCCAGTAGCCGAGCTTGTGCGGAACGAGCGCGCGCAGCTCGTTTCCGGGCGTCGGCGCGCTCGGCGCCGCTGCTCCCGGGCTGCCGCAGACATCACCGCTCGCGTCTCCCCAGTATTCCCAGTGCCATGCCTCGCTCGGCACGGTGCGGCGAAACCCGTACCGGGCGCCGTTGTTGTTCAGCCACGTGTACACACCGGCCGCGCGCGTGTTGAGGTCGAGCGCGTGGCCGCTCTGATGGTTCGAGTAGCCGGGTCGCGCTGCGAGGTTCCCCGTACCGGCCAGGTACGCGTTGTAGAGCCGGATCTGCTCTCCGTTCGTGCGAAATCCGCTGACGATCCGCAGCGCGACACCCGCCGCCGCGGCGTCACGCTGCATCCGGGTATAGACCGACGCCGTGGCGAGCTCCACGGGGTGTCCGTCGACGTTGACGACGCGGATCGCGTAGGGAGCTCCGCGGGTGTAGCCGGTGTCGCTGCGAATCGTCCGACAGTCGGCGCCGACGGGACCGTGAGCCTCCGCCTCCCGCTCGTTCTCCTGCTCATCGTCATGCCCGTCGTCGTTCACCATCGCGTCGCCGTCGGCGGCACCACAGGCGACGGTGACGACGCCGAGGACCACCAGGACCGCGAGCGCGGGCAACGGTCTCGAGGGAATGTTCTGCGTCGGCATCAAGCGGTTCTCCTGTCGACTGGGCGAGGGGCGCACCCGATCAACATGCCGGACCCTCCGCCGACGAGTCGCTTAATTCGCCCTTAACGGCTGCCGACCGGAGGCGTCATGAAACGACCGGACCCGACCGCGGGGACGCCGATTATCGTCACAGCCACCAGCTCGCGACGTCGAGCGCGATCGCGTCGAACGGCTCGATGCGCGCGTCCTGCTCGTCGCCCCACACGCCGACCTCGACCCATAACCCGCGCTCGAGCCGGTACGCCGTCACGGTCTGCGCCTCGAGATCGACGAGCCAGTGATGGGGAGCTCCCTCGCGAGCGTAGAACGGCTTCTTGATCAGCACGTTGTGCCGTCGCGTCGTGGGGGGGGAGGAGAATCCCCGAACGTTCCTATGCGACAGGGCTTCGGCCCAGACCCGCGCCGGTAGTGCGGCACAGCTCCCGACGAATCACGACCATGTTGGCGGGCGGCAACGCTCGATCCACGAATCGCAGACTGATCAACCGTCGTCGCGCTCTCGCTCGCACGCTGCCTACCACTACTGTGTCACCGAAAACTTGGCCCGGGTTCCGACGGCGTGAGAACCGCCTCGCATGGCGAATTTCAGCGGCGCGGGCAGCCTGCAGCGGTTGAGCGGCTTCATGGAGAT
>JBKJQC010000749.1:0-5717 GCA_046593995.1 Polyangiales bacterium | reverse complement strand
GCAGCAGTACCCGCAACAGCAGCAGCAGTACCCGCAACAGCAGCAGCAGTACCCGCAACAGCAGCAGCAGTACCCGCAACAGCAGCAACAGCCCTACCCGCAGCAGCCGGGGACGCCGCAGGGCGGCCCTTACGATCCTCGAGGCGGCCAGGGTGGCTACGGCACCTGAACGAACACGACCCCCGAGAAACACGATCAGGACGACGATCTCCCGGAGCTCCCGCCACTCGACGACGACGGCGAGGTGGTGGGTGAGGGTGACGACGAGGTCGACGTCGCGCGCGATTCGTCGCTCGACGCCGAGGGCGATCTCGACGACGCCACGCTCGAGGACGAGGCCGTCGACCGCTTCGGTGACTTCGGCATCGTCGACGTGGAAGGCTCGCTGCTCGACGGCGGCGAAGGGAACGATCAGCTCGTCGTCGGCGAAGAGAGCGACATGATGGCCGGCGCGGAGATCGGTCTCCTCGAGGACAGCCACGAGGGGGACGGTCGCGAGGTGACGTCCGACGAGGCCGGCATCGCGCCGGACGACGAGTCCGAGGGGGACGAGGACGGCGGCGCCGAGGGCACCGGCGACGATCCTGCGGCCGCGATCGCGCAGGAGCGCGAAGGGCGCGACGCGACGGATCTCGAAGACGACGATGGCTTCGAGGACGCGCGCTTCGACGACGGCGTGCGCGCACAAGCGGCCGACCGTGAGCCGTGGCCACCGCGCGCCGACGTCGCGTGGACGGTCTCGCGCGCGGAGTCGATCGCCGCGTTCGCGGGCGTCGGGATCCACACCTCCCACGGAGACGTGATCGTCGCCGTCGAGGAGGGCGCGCTCGTCCTCTCGACGAACGGCGGCGTGAGCTTCACGCGCATCGCAGGGTGCACCGGCGTCACCGCGGCGACCGTCGTCGCGGTGCCCGACGTCGGCGTCGCGGTCCTCGCTGCGCTCCACGATCGCGTCCGCGAGGCGAGCGCCGTGGTCCGCGTGCGCATCGTCGAGCACCCCGTCGCCGAGGTGCTCTGCGACTTCCTCGCCGACGACGAGGACGAGGACGTGCGCATCACCTCGCTCCGCGCCCGCACGCCCAACGGACCGGCGATCGAGGCGCTCGCCGAAGGGGCGTTCGGCGCGCGTCTCCTCCGCAGCACCAAGGCGTGATGCGTCGCGCGCTCGCGGCGTCGGCCGCCGTCCTCACGCTGCTCGCTGCGCGCGAGGCCTGGGCGAACGGCCGTTTCCCGTACGCGAACCAGCTGGTCGTCGATCCGTCCGACCCGAGCCACCTCGTCATGCGGACCACGTACGGCATCCTGCAGACGTTCGACGGGGGCGCGTCGAAGTGGAAGTGGATCTGCGAGCGATCGGTCGGCTACGGCGGCGTGTTCGACCCGGCGATCGGCGCGACCACCTCGCGCATCATCGCGGGGACCTTCGACGGTCTCTCGGTCTCCCCCGACAAAGGGTGCGGGTGGGCCTGGGCGCTCGGGCCTCTCGAGAAGAACTACGTCATCGACGTCGTCGTCGATCCCACGAATCCCCAGCGCGCCCTCGCGATCACCTCGACCGGTCTCGGCGACGGGTTCCGCGTGTTGATCGCGGAGTCGCGCGACGGCGCAGCCACGTGGACCCAGCTCGGGACCCAGCTCCCGAAGGACTTCAACAGCGAGACGCTCGAGATCGCCGCGTCGCGCCCCGAACGCCTGTACGCGAGCGGGATCTTCGGTGAGCCGCGAAAAGGCGCAATCGAGAAGAGCGACGACGGCGGGCAGACGTGGGAGCGCATCGTCATTCCGCTCGGCGAAGGACGCGCGCCCTTCCTCGCCGCCGTCGATCCGAAGGATCCGGATCGCCTCTATCTGCGCATCGCAGGCACGAGCAACACGAGCGACGCAGGCAAGTCACCGGACCGACTGCTCCTCAGCACCGACGGCGCGGCTACCTGGCGCGAGATCGGCAACACCGTCGGCGACATGCTCGGCTTCGCACAGTCCCCCGACGGCTCGAAGATCGCGTTCGGCGGCCCGCGCGACGGCATCTCGATCGCGAGCACCACCGACTACGCGTTCGCGAAGGTCTCGAAAGTCGCCGCCCGCTGCCTCACCTGGAGCGCCGAAGGTCTCTACGCGTGCGGCTCCGACTTCGACGACGGCTTCACCGTCGGCCTCTCGAAGGACGACGGGAAGACCTTCGCGCCGCTCTACGAGCTCACGGAGCTCGCGCAGCTCGTGTGCCCGGCAGGGACGAAGACCGCGATCGAGTGCCCGAGAGACTGGCCGAGCACGCAGGGCCGCATCGGCATCTTCGACGCAGGCCCCGCGCCGGTCGACGCGGGGCCGCCGACGAACGCACCGCCCCCCGACGACGGAGGCTGCGCCGTGCGATCGCCGGCCGTCGCCGCGGAGCTGTTCGGCGTGGCGTCGCTGACGGCCGTCATCGCGCTCCTTGCACGGCGCCGTCGCGCTCCGCGTTGACGGACGCAACCGCCGAGGCCTTCATGTCGACCCATCGATCATGCAGACCTTCCGCTCCCCGTCCGCCGTTCTGTGCATCGTCGCCAGCTGGCTGATCTCCGGTTGCTACCGCGACCTCGACCTCGCGATCTGTCGACGCGATCCGGCGAACGAGGTCTGTCACGCGGAAACCGGCGCGGACGGTAGCTCCAGCGAGACCGATGGCGCCGACACGGCGCTCGCGGACTCGAGCGTCGACAGCACGATGGGTGACGTCGGCTTCGATGGCGATGCCGTCAAAGGAGACGATGGGGCGCCGGACGTCGTCGCGCAGATGGACGTCTCGAGCAAAGCGGACGGCCCGTCGGACGTCATCGCGCTCGACGGCGACACCGCAGCCGGCGACGCCGCCGCGTCCGACGCGAACCCGTGCGCCGCAGTCGTATGCAATGCGCCACCGGCCGCGCTCTGCCTCGACGGCGCGACACGACGCACGTTCGCCGCCACCGGCTCGTGCAGCGGCGGCACGTGCGCCTACGCGCCGATCGACAGCGCGTGTCCCGGCGGCGAGTTCTGCTCCGGCGGCGTCTGCGCCGCGGCACCGTCGTGCGCCGGCGGACTGACGTGCGGCGCGGACAGCTGCTGCACGAGCCTGTTGGTGCCGGGAGGGACGTTCAAGCGCAGCTACGACGGAGCGACGTTCAACGACCCGCAGTACACCGCGACCATCAGCGACTTCCGCCTCGACAAGTACGAGATCACGGTGGGCCGCTTCCGGAAGTTCGTCGACGCAGTGGTCGGCGGGTGGAAGCCGGCCGCGGGCTCGGGGAAGCACACGCACTTGAATGGTGGCGGAGGACTGAACGCGGGGACGGAGCCGGGGTGGGACGTTGCGTGGAACAGCTACCTGCCCACCAGCAAAGCTTCGTGGGACGGTGCCTTCGCGGCAGGCGGTGGCAGCGAGACATGGACGGCGTCGTCGGGCGCGAACGAGAGCCGTCCGATGAATTGCGCGAACTGGTTTCAGTCCGTCGCGTTCTGCATCTGGGATGGGGGGTTCCTCCCATCGGACGCCGAGTGGAACTACGCGGCTGCCGGTGGCAACGAGCAGCGCAAGTACCCATGGGGGGCGATGGGACCACAGCCGAACGCCACTCTCGCGGTCTATGGCTGCTACTTTGGAGGGACGGGAACGTGCACTGACCTGACCAATCTCCCTTCCGTCGGGAGCGCGCCTGCAGGGAACGCGCGGTGGGGCCACGCGGACCTGGCCGGCAGCCTGTGGGAGTGGACCCTGGACATGCGAAACACTCCGTACGCCGTCAGCACCTGCAACGACTGCGCGTATCTATCGTCGGACGATAACCAGGTCATTCGCGGCGGAGCTTTCCACAACGGGGCCTCGTTGATCCTCGCCGCGTACCGGTCGGTCGAGGCCGCGGGCGCGAAAGGCGGGGACATCGGAGCGCGTTGCGCGCGACCTCGCTGACCTAATGGTTTCGCGCGAAGGAAGAACGACTTCGTCATGAAGGATTTCCTTCGCAGCGAAAATGGCGTGCGGGCCGATCACTAACCATTGGGGTCTCGGCACGAGCATCACTTCGCGTGGTCAGTGGTGATGCTCGGAGGCATCGATAGCTGGTGCGGCTGCGCAACGACACGCGCGTCGCGTTGACGCGCGCGCGCGCCGAGGGTGATCTCTCCCCGCATTTCTTCGTTGGTGGAGGGTTTTCCATGTCTCGTCGTCGTTGGATGAATCAAAGCACGTTCGCGTTCGTGAGCGCCTCGATGCTCGTCACCGGAGCCGTGATGCTCGGTGCCGCATGCGCCTCCGCGGAGGACTCGAGCAAGCCGAGCACGGGACAGCTACAGCAGGCGATCGAGACGGGCGTCGTCGGTGGCGCGACCGTCCAGCTGATCAACGAGGTTCTCGTCGACCCGCCGGGCGTCGACGACAACTTCGAGTACGTCGAGCTCCGCGGCACCCCCGGCGGACTGCTCACGGGTTTCTACCTACTCGTGGTCGACGGAAGCGGCGCAACTTCGGGGCAGCCGGATCAGATCATCAACCTGAGTACGGCCTGCAGCCTTCCGGCTGACGCAGGCGCGACGCCGTGCGCGTTCGGCAGCAACGGGCTCCTGATGATCAAGGCGTCAGCGACGGCCGGCCATCCGGCGGCGGCAGGCACGACGGTCGTCGCGCACGCAGGCTTCTCCATCGAGAACGGCGCGGAGTCGGTGATCCTGATCTACAGCCCGACGACGGCAATCACTGCAGCGACCGACTTCGACAGTCCCCTTCCCGCGGGTGCGGTCATCGCCGACGCCATCGGGTGGAAGGATGCTGGCAACGGGACCGTCTACGGTGGAGCCACCCTCGCGCTCGATACCCCCGAGGCGATCACTCGCTTCGTCGGCAACGACAACCCGATCTCTCCGTCAGCGTGGTACGGCGGCAACATCGCTGGCAACGCGAACACCGGCACCGCATACGGCGCCACGGGAGTGACGGCGAACACTCCGGCCGGCGCGCAGATCACCCCGGGCGCTCCGAACTTCGGACCGAACGCGGCCGACACCGGTCCCCCCGATCAAGCCGTGCTCCCCGACACGGTGCTCCCCGAAGCTGCGTCGGAAGTCGCGCAGGACGCCGTCAACAACACCGACACCGGCACCGCACCCACGGACACGGGCACCGCACCCACGGACACCGGCACCGCCCCCGCGGACACCGCGACCGGCGACACGACCGCGCCTGCGGACACCGCCACCGGCGATACCGCCACCGTGACCGACGTCGCCGCGGACACGCGCACCGACGCGGGCGCCGACACGCGTCCCGCCGACACCGGTACCGCGCCGCCGGTCGACACCGGCACCGAGCCGGAGGACACCGCCACCACGCCCACGGACACCGGGACGTCGGTCGTCGACACTGGCATCGAGGATGCGGGCGACGTCGCGCCGGTCGACGGCGTGGCGGAGGACTCGGGATGCGGCTGTCGCGTTCCGAGCAACAGCGGGAGCTCGACCGCGGGCGCGCTGACGGTCCTCGCTCTCGGTCTCGCGATCGCGTCGCGCCGCCGACGCTGATCGTCGCGTGTGATACGAGGAGCCGTGCGGACCTTGTCCGCACGGCTCTTTTCTTCCTGGAGATCTCCATGCGTCGCTCTTCGCTGTTCGTGCTCTCCCTCTCCGCCCTCACCTTCGCCGGCTGCGGCAGCGACGACTCGAATCCGGGGCCTGTCGACGTCGAGGCCGACGCGGTCGCGGAT
>JBKJQC010001124.1:0-3482 GCA_046593995.1 Polyangiales bacterium | reverse complement strand
CCGAACCTCCCCGCGAAGGACCGCAAGGCGCTGGTCCTCGCGTTGGCCGCGCTCGCCGAGGAAGAGAACGCGCGCCGCTTCGTGCTCGGCATGCCGTTCGAGATGTCTGGCGAGGAGGGGCGCGCCGCCGAGCGCGCGCGGACGTTCGCGCAGCACCTCGCCGACGCATCGGGGCTCGAGGTCGTCTTGTGGGACGAGCGGCTCACGACCGTGCAGGCCGAAGGGACGCTCCATCGCGCGGGTCTCGATGCGCGGAAGCAGAAGGACGTGATCGACGCGGCGGCCGCCGTCACGATCCTGCAGTCGTGGCTCGATGCGCGCGCCGCGCGCCTGAAGAAGAAGGAGCTGCGCGGGGCGTGACGAAGAAGCGGTCCTCTCGGCCCCCCTCTGGTGGAGCATCGCCGCGGTCTCGGCGTGCCAAGCGCGACGCGCCCGTCGTCGCCGGCGGGAAGCGCGGCACGACGCGCACGTTCGCCGCCGTCGCGGCGCTCCTCTCGCTGCTCACGCTCGGGGTGTTGCTCGTCCCATTGAAGAAGAAGGACGGCAGCGGTCGTCCGGTCGACGTCGAGCTCCCGAGCGGCGCGTCCGACGACGACGTGGTCGCGCGTCTCCACGCGGCCGGCGCGATCGATTCGCCGGGCGGCTTCGCCCTCTATCTGCGCCTCACCGGCGGCGGCCCCGTGAAGCGCGGGCGTCACCTGCTCTCGGACGATCTCTCGATGGCGGAGATCGCGCGCCGCATCCGTCGCTCGCCGTCGGCCGCGCGCGTCCGCGTCACGATCCCCGAGGGGTTCCACCGCTTCGACATCGCGAAGCGGCTCCGCGACAAGCGCATCTGCGACGAGCAGGCGTTCCTCGCCGCGACGATCGATCCGACGCTGATGAACGAGCTCGGTCTCGGCGCCTCCGCAGAGGGGTATCTGTTCCCCGCGACCTACGACTTCCCGTCGAACGTCGAGGCCGCGGACGTCGTGCGCCGCATGGTGGCCGAGGCGAAGGGGCGCATCGACAAGCTCCTCCAGGAGACGCCGGACGCGATGACGCGCCTGAAGCCGCTCGGGATGGGCGTGGGCGAGGCGATCGTGCTCGCCTCGATCGTCGAGAAGGAAGCCGTCGCCGACGAGGAGCGACCCATCATCGCGTCGGTCTTCTTCAATCGCCTGCGCGATCCGAAAGAGACCGGCGGCCGCCTCGAGGCCGATCCGACCGCGGGGTACGGGTGCCTCACGTCGGTCCCTCCGCCGCCGACGTGCGTCGCGTGGCTCTCGGCCGGCTCGACCAAGGTGAACGCTGCGATCCAGCACGATCCGGAGAATCGCTGGAGCACGTACACGCACGCGGGCTTGCCACCGACGCCGATCGCGAGCCCGGGCGAGAAGTCGATCGCAGCGGTGCTCGCCCCGGCGAACACCAAGTACTTCTACTTCGTCGCGAAGGGCGGGGGGCACCACACCTTCAGCGAGTCCCGCGCCGCGCACGACGCCGCGGTGCATCCTGGCAAGTAGGCCGACCGGTCACCGGTCGCGACGCGCATGCTCCGCGTGACGCCGCACTCGTTACCCGCGGACTTCGACCACCCCGAAATCGGCGTGATTCGGCCCCTGCGGAGCTTCGTCGTCCGCTCCGGAGGCTTCGGCCGCCATTCCCGAAGCCTTTCCCACGAGGTTCATGCCGCTCGCCGTCCGCTCGGGAGGCTTCGGCGTCCGTCCGGATGGCATCGTCGTCACGGGGCATCGCGCGGTTACGCCTCTTGGCATGCCTCTGAACCCGCGGGCGAAGCCTCCGGGACGGCGGGCGAAGCCTCCGGCATGAGGGACGAAGTGTCGGGAGCGGAGGACGAGGCCTCGGGGATCGAGGACGAAGCTCCCGGGATGAGGGACCACAGTCGATGCTCGCGAACGTCGGCCACCGCCTCGCTATCCTTGCCGTCCCGATGACACGCAAGGACTCCTGGTTCGAGAGCACGACGTGGACGCCCGAGATCGCGGCGAAGTTCGACGAGCGGTTCGCGCGCACGAAGTCGCAGCGGCGTCACCCGCTGACGACGCAGGCCGGGCTCCTCGTGAAGCACGGCTTCGTCGACGAGGGTGTCGCGCTCTATCGGCGCGCCGCCGCGCTCGAGGAGCTCGGTGGTGACGAGCGCTCGATGGTGCTCGGGTGGCTCGCGCTGATGCTGATCGCGGAGCTCCGCTTCGACGAGGCGGTCGAGGCTGCGCGCGCGGGGGTGCAGGCGTCGCGTCCGCGAGAGCGCAAGGTTCGCGGCGCGCGCACGCCCGAGGAGCTCCTCGCGTTCGCGCTCCGTCGCCGCGGCAATGGGGGGGACGACGCAGAGGCGTTGGCGCTCCTTTCGAACGAAGACCCGTCGCAGCGGGAGAGCCTCGACGTCTACCGGGGTCGCTGGGCCGGCGTCGACATCAACGGCAAGGCGTACGCCGATGTCGAAGACCTCGCGGAGACGTTCGCGGTCTCCGTGCAGCAGACCAACGCGCTGAACGAGGCAGACCTCGACGCGTTGTTCGCGGGGACGCCGGCCGGGCTCACCGCCCTCGACCGCCTCTGGTGCAAGAAGCCGCCGATGTTCGGAAAGTTCCAGCCGCTCCGTCGCCGCATCCTCTTCGAGGTGGGCGGCTACCTCGGCCGGGTGCTCTGTCGCGCGGGCGGCACGTGGGAGGACGCTCCTCCCGACACGCCGCTCGTCACGCGCAAAGTGCTCCTCGCGGGGCGTGCCATCGATCCGTTCGAGGCCGCGTACGACGCGCTCCTCCGTTTCATGCCGCTCGCGCGTTGGTACGCGCGTGCGACGGCCCGAGCGTAATCGGCGCGCACGACGCTCAGGCGCGCTCCAGGATTCCCGCGTCGACCAGGTTCGCCCACTGCCGCTCCAGACTCGCGGCGAACGCTCGGTCCTCGATGGTGACCCCAGCCTCCAGGTTCCGCGTCTGGCCACGGCTCGTGAAGTTCGCCGACGTGATCAAGGTGAGCTCGTGATCGATGACCACACACTTCGCGTGCAAGCTCACGTCGCTCCACTGCGCTGCGGTGCGGGGGTCGAAGTACACGGCGGGCCGGGGCTCGCCGTACGGCCACATGATCCGGAGGAACAGCGACACGGCACCGCGCCCCCGCTGGACGGGATCGCGTAGCAGGTTCAAGGGTGCCGAGAGCATCGACCAGTCGAGGCCGCGAGAGCGCGCCGTCGACTGTAGTCGCGCGAGCATCTGTTCGATGTCGACGAAGAGGAGGCAGCTCACGTCGCGGTCCCTCATCGCTGCGTGGAGCGCCCCCAAGATGCTGGCGTCGTCGAAGCTGTAGCCGGCGATGAGCACGTGCGCTCGGGCGCGCGCGAACAGCTCGGGAAGGACGATGCGTGTGTAGCGGGTGTGGCTGATCCCCGGATCGTCGCCCGTCCACACGAGGGTCAACTTCGGCGGCCTTCGGCTGCGGCGCTCGGCGAGGACGACGTCGACGACGGCACGCAGGGC
>JBKJQC010000684.1:0-18492 GCA_046593995.1 Polyangiales bacterium | reverse complement strand
CGACTACGTCGTGAAGCCCTTCAGCGTGCGCGAGCTCGTCCTCCGCGTGCGCGCGATCCTGCGGCGCGCCGACGCGACGCCCCCTGCGGCCGACATCGTGGAGTTCGGGTGTCTGAGGATGGACCGGGCCGCGAACCGGGTGTTCGTGAGCGAGCACGAGGTGCAGCTGACCGCCCTCGAGTTCCGGCTGCTGACCACCCTCCACGACCGGAAGAACCGCACCCAGGCACGCGACACGTTGCTCCTCGACGTGTGGCAGATGAACACGCCGGTCGAGAGCCGGACGGTCGACACGCACGTGAAGCGGCTACGCGAAAAGCTCGGCGCCGCGGCACAGTACATTCGTACCGTACGCGGCGTCGGCTATCGCTTCGCGAGCTCGCCCGAAGAGCCCGGCGGGGACTGACGGCTGATCGTTGCTTCTCGCGGCCTCCGCCTTCACCAACAGGGAGGCGGGGAGCCGGGGAGATCAGAGGGGAGGTCGAGCAGTGCTGCCGCGCGCACACGAGAACGTCAGGGCTGCCATGGCTTGCATCGACCTCGTGGCGTCGTCCGGCAGACCTCTTTAGCTCTCCCTCTCGCCTCCCCGGCTCCTCGCCTCCCTGTTCACAGAGGTGCGGGCCGCGACAGGAAAGCGACGTCGACGGAGAATCAGGCCCAGGACGGGCGGGCGCCGTTGCGTGCGTTCTGACCGGCGAACGCGCGCTCGCGGCGCTCGCGGCTCCAGACGAACTGACGGACGACGTGACCATCTTCGGCGTGGACCGCAATGCGAGCCCAGCCGTGCCCCTCGGCGAGCGACTTCGCCTGTGCGGTCGCTTCCTCCACGGTCGACACGGTGCCCGTCGCGAACGCACCGTTCGCAGCACGGACGCGCCAGCCGCCGTCGACGCGCACCACGCGATACAGGCTGTGAATCGGATCGGACATGCACCCGTGCGGTGCAATGGTCAGGCCCGGCTCACTCGGGCTTCGCGGAGCTCGTCGTATCCACGGCCTCGGCCTTGCTCGGCAGCGCGGGGAGATCGCCGTCGGCTACGGACGGAGGAGGAGGGGGAGGAGGCGCCCCCGCCTTGGCCACCGACACGTACACGATGACGGCCTCGCCGGCCTTGAGCACGTCGCTCCGACCGCGACGATTGATCTTCTCGATCTGCCCGGGCGTGAGGCCGTACTTCTTGCCGACCTGTTCGAGGGTCTCACCGCCCGCCGCGTGCACCGTGGTGCGCTTGCGGCCCTTCGCCGCTTCTTCGGCGTCGTAGAACTCGTCGCTGCCGACGGCGAGGATCTTCACCTCGCCCTCCTTCATGAAGACGACGCGAGAGACATCGGCCGTCTTCGGCACGAAGACCTGGAGCGTCATGCCCTCCTGCAGACGCGCGGTGGGCTCGATCGCGTTCCAGGTCTTGAGCTCGTCGACCGTGACGCCGAACGCGTCGGCGATTTCGCGCGGCGTGTCGCCGATGACCACTCGGTAGAAGACGCGCGAGCGATCGGCGTACGCAAAGGCGACGCCCGGGATCAACGCGACGGGCTTGCTCGCATCTCCCTTGTCGAGCAGCTTTTCAGCCGGCGCGAACGCACCCGAGAGCGGCGCACCGACCGGGACGAGCAGCACGGTGCCGCCGCGCACGATCTCGTCCTTCGAGATCCCGTTCAGCTCGACGAGCTTCGGCTTGGTCGTCTTCCGCGCGAGCGCGATCTGATCGAGCGTCTCGCCGAAGCGGACGACGTAGCGTTCGAGCGCGTTCCCCTTCGGTGCGAGCTTCGCGTTCGCGTCCTTCACCGAAGCGGCTTTCCCGCTCGGGACGATGACCGTGTAGAGCGCGTCCTCGACCACGCCGCCCTTGGCGTCCGTGCCCTTCTCGAGCACGAGAGGAGGCGCGCGGCCTGCGCGGAGCTCGGGGTTGAGCGACTCGACGTCCTTGAGGGTGCAGCCGCACGCCGAAGCGATCGCCTTGAGCTCGGTCCCGGCGGGGACGTCGACGGAGTCCCCCTTGAGCGACGGCTCGGGCGTGACGGCGTCGAGGCCGAAGACGGTCGGGTTCCGCGAGACGATCGCGACCGCGATGATCTTCGGCACGTAGAGCGTCGTCTCCCAGGGGAGACCGTTCTCGAAGCGCGAAAGCTCCCAGTAGTCGTTCGAGTTGAAGCGCTTCACGGCGGAGAGCGCGCCGCCGTACCCCATGTTGTAGGCCGCGAGCGCGAGCTCCCAGGTGCCGAAGCGCTTCTTCAGATCCGCCAGGTACGTGATGGCCGCCGCGGTCGCGCGGATCGGCGAGTGCCGACCGTCGGCCCAGCGATCGACGCCGAGCCCGTAGATCTTCCCGGCGTCGGGCATGAACTGCCAGAGCCCCGCGGCGCCAGCGGGAGACTTGATGGTCGGATCGAAGCCGCTCTCGACGAGCGCGACCCACGCGAGATCCTCGGGCATCGAGCGCGCGCGGAGCGACTCCTGGATCAGCTCGCGATAGCGGCCGCTGCGCTTCCACCACACGGCGAGGATCCGCTTGCCGCGCGGGTCGTCGCGGAAGAACTCGAGATAGCGGACGACGCGCGCGTCCCAGCGCACCGGCAGATCCGGCATCTTCAGCGCGGAGAGCCACGCGAGCGACTTGCCGCCGATCGCTGGCGGAGCCGCGGGCGCTTCGACCGGCGCAGGCGGAAGTCCGCCGCCGCCCCCTGCCGCGAGCGGTCCCTTGGGGGACGAGGGCAGATCGCTCGGCCACGTGTTGCCGAGCGAGGGCGCTGCACCGGGCGCGAAGAGATCGAGCTCGGCCTCGCGCATCGCGCGCAGCTCTGTCGACTCCGGACCGGCGGCCGCAGCGAGCGGTGAGGGCGCGCCGGCGATCGACTTCTGAGCCGCCGCGTTCGGGACGAGCGCCGGCAGGATGGCGCCCGGGATCGGCTTGCCGGTCTTCGGCTTCGCCTCTTTGGAGTCGGGCTTCGCCGGAGCGCCCGCTTCCGATTTCTTCGGATCAGCCTTCGCGCTGGCGGAAGCCTTGGTCGGCGCGGCACTCGTCTTCGGTGCCGCGCTCGTCTTCGGTGCCGCGCTCGCCTTCGGTGGTGCGCTCGCCTTCGGCCCCGCGCTGGTCGAGCCCGCGCTGGTCGATGCCGCGGGCGCCGCGTGCCCGACGCTCAGGCATACGCCGAGCGAGCCCGGCAAGAGCGCGAGCGCGGTGAGAACGACGACGACCCCGCGACGGCACTGCATGCGGAGAACAGCGTCTCTCGCGGGTAGGGAGGGAGGTCAAGAAACCCGCGGAATTTCCGTTCCGGGCGCGCTCAGGGGAGCTAGCGATCGTCCGTGCGTTTCGGCGCCCGAATCGGCTCGTCGCGTACATCCGCAGGAACCGACGCCGCCACGCGCCGCGCGGACTCGGCGAGCGCGTCATGGTCCGCCTTGATCTGGTCCTGCTGCGCAGCGGCCTCGGGATCGGTCGCGGTCCCCCCGTCGCGCGCACCGACTGGGGCGTCGCGCGTGCCCGCCGGCACCGACGCGTGGACGCGACGTGCCGATTCTTCGAGCGCGTCGTGGTCAGCCTTCATACGGTCCTGTTGCGCAGCCGCACGGGGATCCGTCGCAGCGTCGTTCGGGTCGGCGCGCCGGACTCCGCCGTCACCATCGCGAGTGTTCGTGTTGCTCATCTTCGCTCCTCTGGCGTGCGGATGTGGCGCGCCATCGACTCTGAGAAGCAGGGGCGGTGCCACGCTCGGCCACGCGGACCGGGCGCACCCCACGGCGACCTCAGCTTCGACCGCGCGCGTATGTTGCTCGAGGTCGCGGCGCGTCTGCAACGCGCGTGACCCATCACGGATGTCGCTTCACCAACTTCGGCACCTTGAGATCCGCGAATGTCACGACCTCGACGTACTTGTCGAATGGATCGACGGGGAAGCCATGCGGCACCGACCCCTTCACGTCGTGGGGCAACGTGAGCGGCGCGTCGACCACGTTGTACGCGGAGAAGTGCGTCTTCTTGCGGAGCCACTGACCGAAGGGCGCCGCATCCGCCGTTCCGGGATCGATGCAGTGGCACTTCTCGCGGTGGTGATAGTCGCCGGATCCGAAGATGAGGACCATGCGCTTCTCGGCCGGCACGACTTCGACGATGACGCAGCGACGGAACGGATCGGTGTGCTCGCTCATCTGCAGCACCTTGGTCAGATCGGCGACGACGATGTCTCGCGCTCGCGGTGTACGCGGCGGCGCGCTGGCCGTCGCGGTCATCAGCCGTACGACTCGCGGTCGTCCTCGGGCGACAACACGCGACGTGGCTCACAGCCGCCATCCACGAACTTACGGACCGACTCCGACCGTGCCCGTCGCCAAGCCAGGTGCGTCTCGAGCTCGCGCCCCCAGTCGATGTTCGCGCGCAGATCGCTCGGCACTCGCACGTCGTATGCGGTCGACACCAAGTCGAACCACGGTCGCATGCCGTCGATGAAGAGCCCGTAGAGCTGGCCCACCCACGCCGCCGAGGGCAGCGGCTCGGCGCTCAGCTGCGACCGTAGCTCGGCGCCGGTGAGCGCGGCGAGGATCACGAACGCGGTATCGCGACCGAGCAGCGACTTGCGGATGACGGGCGCGATAGCGACGTCGCTGTTGTAGTCGAGCAGATGACCGGGAGCCGGAGCAGTCTCGGCGGCGACGTGCGGGTCCTTCACGAGCTCGATGGTCGCTCGCGCCATCCATCCAACACACCGGCGAGCATCGCGCGCGATTCGTTCGTCGAGCAGCTGCTCGCAGGGAATCCGGAACGATGGAACCGACGTTTCATCGACCATGTCCGCGGCGAACCCCCGCATGTACTCCCAGAGCCACGAGAACTGCTTCGCGAACTCGATGAGCACGGCCTGCCAGTGTTCGTCGGTGAGCAGCGAGAGGCTGTTGCGGTACACGTCGGCGGTCGTCTCGGAGGACGCGAGCGCCTTGAACGCATCCGCGTAGACGGTGACGAAGAGTTCGTGAGGAGCGCTCGGTACGCGGCGTAGCTTCGCTGCATTCGCCGGTTCCTGCGGATCGAGCGCTACCTTGCGGAAGTGGGCATGATGCGACGACGCGACGAGCGGCGCGACCGCGCCCGTTCGTGCGATCTCGTCGCGGATCTGCGCCTGCTCCACGCGAAGCAGCGTAGCACGCGGCGTGCCGCGCGCCCGAGCCGCCACGTGGGCCGTGTGCTTGCTCGCCCGGGCGAATCCGATCGCGTCGGTCGGTCAGGTCGCCGCCGCGTTGGGCGTGTTCGCGGTCACGACGCTCCCGAGCTGCGCGTCGTCGTCGCCGAAGGGTATCGTGGCAGGCTCGCGCTTCGTGACGCGGAGGTCGGACCCTTCTCGATCGAGCTCGCATCCGGGGAGGTGATCGGGGTGGCGATCGATACCGGGGTGATCGAGCTCCTCGGCGCGCGGCGGGAGAAGGGCGATGCGACCATGACGCTCCCGTTCGTCGACGACGCGCGCTGCGCGATCGTCCCCAGTGGGACGTCGGTGGTCGTGCGAGGCGGCACATGGGAGCTCGCACACGAGGATCCGCGGTATCGCGAGGCGGGCGAGCGACGCCTCCTGCGCGGCACGCCGGAGCACCCGCTCGAAGTGGCACGCTCCTGACCGAGGACGCGCTCGCGCCTGTGCCAGCTCGCGGCTCGACTGTCAGGACCCACTCCTGCGCGGCGCGGCGTACGCTGCGTGCATGCGCGTGGAACCCTTCCTGCTATCGCTCGGCGAACCCATGAAAAGAGAGATCTCGCTCGGCCTGATTGTCCTCGTCGTCGGCTGCGGCTCCGTCGTCGACGACGCCAGAGGTGATGCGTCCACGGACGTGTCGTCGACCGACTCGACCGCGGAGACGACGCCCGCCCCCGGAGGCGGTGTCTGTTGCCCGCTCACCGCCACCACGGGCTGCTCGCCGAGCGGCTATTTCGGGGGATGGGCGGCCAGCGCCGCGGACTGCAAGGAGCAGACGGCGTACGACGGTTGTCCATTCGTCAAGCAGACCGACTCCCATGGCTGCGCGGTCATCGAGGAGCCTGCCTGCACGAACCGCTGCGGAGCTGTCGTCGACACTGGGGCGCCCGACATCACGACAGGCGGTGACATCGACGCCCACGGATGCATCGGCTCCGCCGGCTACCAATGGTGCGAAAAGGAAATGAAGTGCGAGCGGCCGTGGGAGCTCGCCTCGGCGAAGGGCTTCCCCAACACGGCTGCGGAGTTCGCGAAGTACTGCACGGGCTGAGGCTGTCCTTAGACCCCCATCACGACACCGTACACGTCGACACGCATTCGACGCGCACGCACGAAAAGCGCTTCTCCGTCACCTACCAACGCCGAACGAGCTGGCCATCCGGTCCCCATCGGAAATCTTCGCAGCTGCCGTCGTGGCCCTTCAGGGGCGGCCGCGCGAGAGCCCGCGCGAGACGAGCGTCCACCCGATCAGCTTGTAGAGCATGCGCGCGCCGACGTTCGCGTCCCAATCCCCTTCGGGCCCCGGCGCGACCTCGTTCAGATCGAAGCCGACGATGGTGCGACCGGAGCGGACCACCGCCTCGATCACGGCCACCGCCTCGTGGAACGCGAGCCCACCGGGGACCGGCGTCCCCGTGTGCGGGCAGAGCGTCGGGTCGAGACCGTCGATGTCGAACGACACGTAGACCTGATCGGGCAGCTCGCTCGCGATACGACGCGCGATCTCCTCGAAGGGGACGCCGGCGCGTTGCGCGCGCTTGATGTCGAGATCGAAGTGGACCGTCACGCGCCCCGACGATTGCTCGATGAACGCGAGCTCTTCCTCGGAGAAGTCACGGATCCCGACCTGCACCAAGCGGCCGACGCCGGGGATGCGATCGACGACGTTGCGCATGATCGAGGCGTGCGAGAACTCGAAGCCCTCGTACGCGGGGCGGAGATCGCAGTGCGCGTCGAAGTGCAGCACCCCGACGCCTTCGTAGCGCTCCGCGTGCGCGCGGATGCACCCAAAGGGGACTGCGTGATCCCCGCCGACGAGCCCGACGATCTTGTCGGCCGCGATCAGCCGCGCGCACTCCGCGTGGACGAAGTCGTTGACCTTGCCGGAGAGCTCGTTGACCTTCGCGAGCGCGGTCACGAGCTCGGCGTTCCCTTCGACGACACCGCCCGCTTGGATCACCGGCAACGACGCCTCGTTCGCCTCCGCGTTCCAACGGCGCACGTCGCTGCTCTCGTCGAGCATGTGGATGCCGACGTCGTACGGACGCCCGGTCTCGAGGTCGTAGAGATCGACCTGCCGACTCGCCTCGAGGATCGCCGTCGGCCCGCGCGCCGCCCCTTTGCCGTAGCTGGTGGTGGCGTCGAACGGGACGGGGACGAGGATCACCCGCGCGGACGTCTCGTCGTGCGGGAGTCCGAAGACGCCGGAGTCGGGCATCGCCGGCGCGTTGGGATCGAAGGGCATGACGGCATGGTCACAGCGTCCAGGGTCCGCGGTCCAGGGTCTTCGAGAGTGAGGTGCCGACGACTCCGAATCGAGAAAGTGCGCTCCGGATCCTGCGAGGAAGCCTGCTCGAACGACGCGTCGTGCGGATCCCCATGGGCACGGCTGCTGTCCACACTCCGTGTCGCGTGCGACTCTCGACAAAGGCGAACGCGGGGAAGGTGACGATGCGACGAGCAGGGTTCGGGTTGCTCGCTGGCTGCGTCGTCCTCTGCGCGTGCGGCGCACGCGAAGGCGCAGGGAGCAGCGATGCCGGGGTCGCGCGCACGTCTGCCGAGGAGGCGCGCGCGCTGCGACGGAGGCTCCGCGAAGAGCGCCCCGCTCCGATCGCGACGAGCAAGCGCGGGAAGCTGCCGTTCGCGCTCGCGGAGAACGTGCAGACCTTCGCGCCGTCGATCGCGCCGTCGAAGGAGGCGATCGCTACGCCGACGCCGCCGGCGAGCGGTCCACTCACGTTCCTGATGCCGAGCCCGATCGCGCCGATGGCAGATCATTCTGGGCGCTACGTGATGAGTCGCCGCGACTCATCGACGTTCTTCACGCAGACCGGGCTCACGTTCTCGCTCTCGTCGCCGACATCGAGCGCCAAGGAAGCCGATCCGAGCGCGCTCGGTGGCAAGAGCTGGGGCCTGCACTGCACGCTCGTCGGCGCGCGCGAGGGAGCACTGACCGCGGAGGATCCGCGGCCCGGGCGCGTACACCACTACGTCGGGGCGCCGTCGTCGTGGGCGACCGAGATCCCGACGTACGGACGCCTCGTGTGGGAGGACGTCTATCCGGGCGTCGACATGGTGGCCGAGCCGGCGCGCGGAGGCGCCGCGTATCGCTTCGTGCTCTCGCCGGGCGCGAAGGTTTCGGACCTCGTGATGCGCTGGGAAGGCGCGACCGCGGTGCGTGTGGCCGACGACGGTCTCGGAGTCCATGTCGAGACGGAGGTCGGCGTGCTTCGGGTGCGCGGGCTGCGCGCCTTCGCGATTGCAGGAGCAGGCAAGCAGCGGCTCGAGCTCCCCGCGCGGCACGTGGTGCGCGGAAGCGACGTCCGGCTCGAGGTCGATGGGTGGGACGGGCGGCAGCCGCTGGTGATCGATCCGACGATCGCGTGGTCGTCGTACCTGGGCGGCGGCTCGAGCGACATCGGCAGCGGCATCGCGGTCGACGGCAGCGGGAACGTGCTCGTCACGGGGACTACGTCCTCGACCGACTTCCCGACCAGCGGAGGCTTCGACACCACGATCGGCGCCGGCGGCTACCAAGACGCGTTCGTGACCAAGGTGAGCGGGTCGGGCGCGCTCGTCTGGTCGTCGTACCTCGGCGGCGGCTCGAGCGACATCGGCTACGGCATCGCCGTTGATGGCAGCGGGAACGCGTTCGTCACGGGAGACTCGGACTCGAGCGACTTCCCGACGAGCGGCGGCTTCGACACGACGCTCAGCGGCTTCGCGGACGCGTTCGTGACCAAGGTGAGCGGCACGGGCGTTCTGCTCTGGTCGTCGTACCTCGGCGGCGGTTCGACCGACCGGGGCTCCGGCATCGCCGTCGACGGCAGCGGGAACACGCTCGTCACGGGATACACGGACTCGACCGACTTCCCGACCAGCGCCGGCTTCGACACGACCTACGGCGGCGGGCGGGACGCGTTCGTGACCAAGGTGAGCGGCACAGGCGTTCTGCTTTGGTCGTCGTACCTCGGCGGCGCCGCGGTGGACCACGGCACCGGCGTCGCCGTCGACGGCAGCGGGAACGCGCTGGTCACGGGCGCCACGGGCTCGACCGACTTCCCGACCAGCGGCTTCGACACGACCTACAGCGGCGGGCTGGACGCGTTCGTGACCAAGGTGAGCGCCGCGGGCGCGCTCGTCTGGTCGTCGTACCTCGGCGGCTCCGCGCAGGACGACGGCACCGCCATCGCGGTCGACGGCAGCGGGAACGCGCTGGTCACGGGGCGCACGCAGTCGACCGACTTCCCGACGAGCGGCGGCTTCGACACGACATACGGCGGCGACACCGACGCGTTCGTCACCAAAGTGAGCGGCGCGGGCGCCCTCCTCTGGTCGTCGTACCTCGGCGGCAGCGCGAACGAGTCGTGGTTCGGCAAGGTACGCATTGCGGTCGACGGCAGCGGGAACGCGTTGGTCACGGGGTACACGACGTCGACCGACTTCCCGACGAACGGCGGGTTCGACACGACATACGGCGGCCGGACCGACGCGTTCGTGGCCAAGGTGAGCGGCGCAGGCGTTCTGCTTTGGTCGTCGTACCTCGGCGGCGGCGCGGACGACGACGGCAACGCCATCGCGGTTGATGGCAGCGGCAACGCGCTCGTTACGGGATTCACGTACTCGACCGACTTCCCGACCAGCGGCGGCTTCGACACGACGTTCAGCGACTACGCGGACGCGTTCGTGACCAAGCTCCAGTTCGCCTCCCTGGGGGCGAGCTGCACGGTGTCCGCGGAATGTCGCTCCTCGCTCTGCGTCGACGGCGTCTGCTGCGACAAGGCGTGCAACGGCGCCTGCGAAGCGTGCACGACCGCAAAGAAGGGCGGCGGCGCCGACGGCACCTGCGGACCGATCGCGAACGGCAGCGATCCGGACAACGAGTGCTCGCCGCAGTCCTGCTCCGCCGGGATCGTCACCAAAGCCCAGGTGTGCAATGGCGCGAGCACGTGCGCTCCCTCGGGCACGACCCCGTGCGGGCTCTACGCGTGCGCGGGGAGCGCGTGCGCGACCACGTGCGCGGGCGCGCCGGACTGCATTGCGCCGGCCACGTGCGCGTCGGGTGCGTGCATCATCGCGCAGGACGCCGGTACCGACGTCGGCCTGGCCGACACGGAATCGAACGACGCGCCATCGGCACCCGATGCTGCCGATGCTGCCATCGACGCGGTCACGCCCGATGCCACGATCGCCGATACCGGCGCGAACGGCGCCGATACCACCGTGCTGGAGACGGCCACGCCGGACACCGCGCTCGCAGACAGCGCGGCGCCGGAGACCGTCGCGCCGACCGACCCTCGCGCGAAGCCCGTGTTGAACGGAGACGCCCAGTCGTGCACGAGCGCGAGCGCGTGCGCGAGCGGCTTCTGCGTCGACGGTGTCTGCTGCGACTCCGCCTGCAGCGGCACCTGTCACTCGTGTGCGCTCCCGCAGGCGCCGGGGAAGTGCTCGCTGCAGCCGCTCGGGTACGATCTGCGCGGCGAGTGTCAGTCCGATCGGCCCTGCTTCTCGACGTGCGGCACGCGCGGCGAGTGCGTCGCCTCGTTCGCGGGCGCGCGCTGTCAGGAGCCGAAGTGCACGAGCAAGAGCGCGGGCACCGGGTGGGCCGTCTGCTCGGGGTTCCAGGGCTCGTGCTTGCGGACCGACGCGATCACATTCGACTGTCTGCCGTACAGCTGCGAGCCAGCCTTCGGCGCGTGCCGAGAGTCGTGCCGCACGAGCGACGACTGCGCAGTCGACTTCCTCTGCGAGACATCGACGGCGAAGTGCGTGCCGGGGCCGCCAGCGGCGGAGAGCTCCGGGTGCGACTGCGCGACCCCACACACGTCGCGAACCGAGCTGCCGCTCTCTGCATGGCTCGCACTCGCGTTCTCGCTCGGGGCCGTCGGCATCACGCGCACGGCAGCACGACGGAGGCGCGCCTGATCGGTGCGGCGAGCTTGTTGCGACGCGGGTCTGAGCTAGCCTGTCTAGCCAGATGGCGAAGACGACACCTCGGCGATGGCAGCTCCAAGATGCGAAGAATCAATTCTCCGAGCTGGTGAGTGAGTGCGAACGCGCAGGCCCACAGGTCGTCACCCGTCGGGGCATCGAAGCGGCCGTGGTCCTCTCGTATCGCGACTACGTAGCGCTGACTCGGACGCGTCGCCGGCGCACCCTCGTCGACGTGCTGCTCTCCGCGCCCAAAGTGCCTGGGGGCCTGCACACCGATCGAAACGGCGACCTCGACCGCGAAGTCGAGATCGAATGAGCTATCTGCTCGACACCTGCGTGATCTCCGAGCCCACGAAGCCAAGGCCGTCGGCGTCCGTTTTGGCGTGGCTGCGCACCGTCGATGCGAGCAGCCTGTACTTGAGCGTGCTGACGATCGGAGAGCTGGAGCGAGGGGTCGAGCGACTTGTCGACGGAGCGCGCAAGCGACATCTGCGGCGCTGGCTCGAGGACGTGCGCGGAGAGTCGGCGGAGCGACTGCTTCCGGTCACCGACGCTATCGCGACGGAGTGGGGCCGGGTGCTCGCTTCCGCGGAGAAGCGCGGCCGAGTCCCTCCCGTCGTGGACGCGCTGATCGCAGCGACCGCGATTGTGCATGGTCTCACCGTCGTCACACGCAACACCTCGGACGTTGCCGGTTCAGGCGCACCCATCCTGGATCCCTGGCGGGAGTAGGTCATCATCCGGCAACGCCTTGCGCCGCGACGCGTCGTGCCTAGCTTGCGGTCCATGTCCGGAGCCGTTCGCCTGCTGCTCGAGCTCCTGTTGTCTGGCGTGAGCGTGATGATCGTGGCGGCCGTCCTCCCCGGCTTCAAGACGCGCAGCTTCCTCGACGCGTTCTTCTTCGCGATCGTGGTGTCGGTCCTGAACGTCCTCGCGTGGCACACCATCCTCGCCGTCTTCAGCGTCGGCTTCTCCGTGATCACGCTCGGGATCGGCGTCTTGATCATCAACGGCCTGATCTTCCTCGTCGCGCAGAAGGTCGTGAAGGGCGTCGAGATCTCCGGCTGTTTCATCGCAGCGATCGCCGCGGTGCTGGTTTCGATCGTCAACTCCGCGATCATGGGCCTGCTGCGCTGAACGCGGTCAGACGCTGCCAGAGTCCGCCGGCCACACACCGACCGAGCCGCCGACCCAGTCGAAGTCCTTGTTCTGATCGACGCCGAGCATCTTGCCGCGCGAGAGTCGCACGAGGTTCAAGACGAGCTCCGGCTTCGCCTGGTTCGGCGCGCGGAGGAACATCATGCGGACCTCGGCCTTCACGCCGTGGCCGTCGGGCGTCTGGAAGGCGGGCGCGTACTCGATCTTCTCCTGCAGGATCCACCCTTCGCGGGCGGCCTCGGGGACCTTGTCGATGTCCGCGCGGGTCACGTCGATGATCACGCCGGTACCGGCGAACGAGAAGAGCGGCTTCAGCACATAGCGCGTGAGATCTTCCGGGATCTCCTTCAGCTCGGAGAGGAAGCGCGCCCGGGGGATCGCCGCGTGCTGCACGTGCGGGAGCGTGTACTTCGACCAAATCCAGTACCAGTTCGGGTGCGGGAACCAGGTGACGTCGAGGTCTTCGCGGTAGTCGAAGGGGAGCACGATGCCCTTGTTCGAGAGCTCGTCGAAGACGATGCGGTTGTAGATCCGCTTGATCGGGATCTTGCGTCCGCCGACGTGGCGGAAGAGGCGATTCCCCTCGCGCTCGATCTGCTCCGGGCCGATCGCCTGCACGCCGGTGAGCTGCTCGGTCGCGACGAAGTCCGCGTACGTCTTCTGCCTCTTCGGATCGAGATCGAGGAGCACGACCTCCTCCGGGGCGTTGCCGTCGAGGAGCGCCTCCTTGAACGCGCGCACGAACGAGTCGCGGGTGTGCCCCGAGTAGAAGAGCGACCACGGCTTCTCGAGACCCGGGATCGTCTTCACTTCGGCTTCGAAGGCCTCCATCTGGAGGACCATCAACGCGTAGAGCGAGGGGAACCCCTGGAGCTCGACCACCTTGCCGGTGAGCTCGCCGTCCTCGCCGCGGACGATCGCGAAGTCGATTTGGAGGCAGTTCGCGAGCGCGTCGATCCGCGGCACGTCGAGCGCCGGCGGGATCGCCTTTTTCATCGTCTCGATCAACGCGGGATCGGCAATGAGATCCGCGATCTCGCGCGCAGCCGTCGCGAGCTTCGTGCGGAGCTTCTTGTCGATGAAGAGCGGCGTCTCCGCGATGCGGAACGGGATCTTCACGTCGAGCCACCCCTCGAGGCGCGCGACGTAGCTCTTGTACAGATCGGGCGTGTAGGCGGCGTTGAAGATCGCGCGCAGCTTCGCATCCATGCGGGCGCACGAGCTTAGCACGAGGCCATCCCGCACTCTGGTACGTTGCTGCTCCGATGAAGGCGCTGGTCTTCGAACTCTCGATCCCGAAGTACCTGCTCGCGCGCGCGGTCGGTCAGAAGCGGAAGCGGCTCCACTACGGACCGGGGACCTGCTTCTCGCTCCGTGACGTTCCGGCCCCGAGGGCGCCCGACGCGTCGTGGGGGGAGATCGTGCCGAAGCTGGTCGGCGTCTGTGGGACCGATCTCGCCACGATCTTCTTCAAGCTCTCTCCGGCCCTCTCCGCGGTGTCCTCTTCGCCTGCGATCGCCGGGCACGAGGTCGTCGCGACGCTCGCACGGCCACCGCGCAAGGCGGCGGATCCGACGGGACGTCCTCTGCGGGAGGGGGCGCGGATCGTGATCGAGCCGTTCGTCGGGTGCGTCGCGCGCGGTCTCGCCGAAGAGCACGCCTGCGCGTCGTGCAAGGCAGGATCGTGGGCGACCTGCGAGCGCGCGGGGACCGGTCCGCGCAAGGGCGTGATGCTCGGCGCCGGCGTCGAGCTCCCGGGTGGCTTCGCGGAGAGATCGATCGCGCACGAGACCCAGATGTTCGCGATTGACGAGCGGCTGAAGGACGACCGCGTCGCGGCGCTCGTCGAGCCGCTCGCGATCGCCGTCCAGTGCGTAGCGACGCGCGCGCCGCACGAGGGGCGCGTGCTCGTCCTCGGCGGAGGTCCGATCGGTCTCGCCGTCGTGTGGGCGCTCGAGAAGCTGCGCCCGAACGTCGAGGTGACGATGGTCACGCTCGAGCGCTTCCAACTCGAGCACGCGACGCGGCTCGGCGCCGAGCGCACGCTCACCCCCGCGAAGGGCGTCGACGTCCTCGAGCAGCTCGCGCGCGAGGTGTCGTCCTCGCTCCTGCGGCCGGTGATGGGTCGCCCGTTCCTCGCCGGCGGCTACGACGCGGTCTTCGACTGCGTCGGCCTCCCCTCGACGCTCGACGACGCGCTCCGTGCGACGCGCCCACACGGAACCGTGGTGATGGCAGGCTGCCAAGGCGTCGTGCCGAGCATCGATCTCACGTTCGTGTGGTCGCGCGAGCTCACCCTCGCCGGCACAGTAGGCTACGGCTTCGCGCCCGATGTCGACGGAAAGCGCCGACGCACGTTCGACCTCACCATCGACCTGATGCGCGACGACGAAGCGAAGCTCGCGCCCCTCGTCACGCACACATTCCCGATCGAGCGCTACGGCGACGCGATCGACGCTGCCGTCGATCGCCGCACCACGCAATCGGTGAAGGTCCTCATCGCGCCTACTTGAGGCCGATGACCTCACCCGCGTCGGTCAGATCCATGCCGAGCACCGCGGGCTGACGTCCGAGCCCCGGCATCGTCATGATGTCGCCGCAGAGCGGGACGACGAAGCCCGCGCCGGACGAGAAGCGAATCGACTGCACCGAGACGACGTGGTCCTGCGGGAGGCCCCCCTTCTTTGCGTCGGCGGTGAGCGAGAGGTGCGTCTTCGCCATGCATATCGGCGCCTCGGCGAGCCCGGCCGAAACGACCTTCTCGGCGTCCCTCTTCGCCTGGGTGGAGAGCTCGATCCCCCGCGCGCCGTACACGATGCGCGCGACCTTCTCGATCTTCACCTCGAGCGGATCGCTCAGCTCGTAGAGGAAGCGCGGCTTGGGATCGGTCGGCGCTTTCGCGAGCTGTTCGATCACGGCATCGGCGATCGCGAGCCCGCCCTCCGCGCCCTTGGCGTAGCCCGCGACGCGCGCGCTCTTGCACCCGAGCTCCGCGACGAGCCCCTCGAGGACGGCGAGCTCGGAGTCCTCGTCGGTCGGGAACAGATTGATCGCGACGACCGGCTCGAGGCCGAAGTGATCGCGCGCGGTCTCGATGTGCTTCTTCAGGTTGCCGAACCCGCGACGAAGGGCGTCGGGATTCGGCTTGGTGACCTCCTTCGCCGCATCCGGTCCGAGGAGACCGCCCGTATACTTGAGCGCTTTGAGCGTCGCGACGAGGACGAGCCCGTGCGGCCAGAGGCCGGCGATGCGGCACTTGATGTCGAGGAACTTCTCGCCGCCGAGGTCGAAGCCGAAGCCTCCTTCGGTGACGACGATCTCCGCGCGCGACATCGCGTAGCGAGTCTGCACGATGCTCGAGCAACCGTGCGCGATGTTGCCGAACGGTCCGCCGTGGACGAGCGCGGGCGTGCCCTCGGACGTCTGGAGCAGGTTCGGGAGCATCGCCTCGCGGAGGACGACGGCCATGCCGCCGACGGCGCCGACGTCCGAAGCGAACACCGGGAGGTTGTCGCGCGACCAGCCGACGCGGATGCGACCGAGGCGCCGCTTGAGATCGGCGTAGTCGCGCGCGAGACAGAGCACCGCCATGACCTCGCTCGCGGCGGTGATGTCGAACCGAGTCTCGCGCGGGACGCCGTTCAGCGTGCCGCCCATGCCGACGATCACGTCGCGCAGCGTCCGGTCGTCGAGATCGACGACGCGCGGGAAGTCCATCTTGCGCGGATCGAGCTTCCCTTCGTTGAAGTGAATGGCGTTGTCGCAGAGGGACGCGAGGAGGTTGTGCGCGGACGTAACCGCGTGGATGTCGCCGGTGAGCCCGAGGTTAACGCGCTCGAAAGGCTCGAGCCGCGAGCGACCTCCGCCCGCGCCTCCGCCTTTGCTCCCGAGCGTCGGCCCGAGCGACGGCTGACGGAGCGCCACGATGGCACGCTTCCCGCGCTTCGAGAGCCCGTCCGACAAGCCGATCGAGACGGTCGTCTTTCCTTCGCCCGCGGGCGTCGGGTTGATCGCCGAGACGAGCACCAGCTTCGCGCGGAGCGGACTCCCTTCCGGCACGAACGCGGCCTCGGCGCGCAGCTTCCCAACGCCCTCACCGAACGGCACGTAGTCGGTGCGCGGCAGGTCGAGCTTCGCGGCGATCTCTTCGATGGGGAGCAGCGGCATGACAATCGCCTATCTCCGCCGCGGAGGGGAGGAAACCGTCAGGCCGTGCGAGTCAGGCAGTCTTCGCCTTCGCGATCGTGCCGCTGCCGGCGTGATCTTCCTCTTCGAGCAGAGCCTGCGCCGCAGCCGCGAGCGACTTGGCGTCCGGGAAGCGATCGCCAGGCGCGGGCGCCATGGCCTTGTCGACGAGCAGCCGCCATCCGTCCTCGATCGCGGGAGTGCCGGTGGCGACGTTCCACCGCGGAGGCGCCTGGGTCCCCCCTTCGGTCACCGCTCGGCCGCGGAGCGGAGGCGGGTTCCCCGTGAGGCACTCGTAGATCGTGGCCCCCAAGGCGTAGACGTCGACGCGAAGATCGACCGTCTCGCCGGCCTCCTGCTCGGGGGCCATGTATCCGGGCGTGCCGAGCGGAACCCCCGTGATGGTGATCCTCGTCTCGGCCCACTCCACGCGCGCGATGCCGAAGTCGAACAGCTTCACGCGCGGCGCCGTCGGATCCTTCGGGATCCAGTTGTGCGACGCGCGAAGGTTCTGCGTCGGCTCGCAGAGGTAGATGTTGCTCGGCTTCAAATCGCGGTGGATCACGCCGGCGGCGTGCATCGCGCTCAACGCGTCGCACAGCTGATCGAGCAGCGACCCGAGATCCCGCTTGTTCATGAACTTCTGGCGCGAGAGGCGCGTCGCGAGCGTCTCCCCCTTGAGCAGCTCCATGACGATGTACGACGTGCCGTCGGGCAAGGTGCCGTGGTCGTAGAGCTCGACGACGTTCGGGTGCCAGGTGAGACGGAGCGCCTCGGCCTCGCGCGCGAGTCGGTCCGATGCGACCGAGTCTTGGGCGACGGCGGCGCGGAGCAGCTTCACCGCGACGGGTGTGCGATCGGAGAGGCGCAGCGCTTCGTAGATGACGCCCGTCGCGCCGGTGCCGAGCCGCGAGTGGAGCCGATAGAGGCCGGCGATGACCTGGCCGTCGAGATCCCCGGCGACCGAGATCTCCGGTCGTTCCTGCAGCTCGAGGGATCGCTCGAGGGCGCGGATGCGCATCGACTGCGCGTGGACCTGCGCGCGCCGCAGGAGCTCGTCGCGGAAGAGCCGCACGGTGAGCCAGCCCAAGCACCCGCCGAGGATCGCCATCGCGAGCGCAGCGCGCGCGCCGAACGCGAACGCCGACGCCGCCGCGAACACCCCCGCGGCGCCGAGCACGACGAGGAGCTTCTTCGTCGTGGGGAGCCCGATGTCCGGCCAACGCGCTTGGTACTCGTAGTAGCCATCGCCGCGCTCGAGCGACGCGAGCTCGTCGACGACCGCGGGCTCGTATCCGAAGAGGAGCGGCACCGCCGAGAGCTCGACCTTGCGTGCGGCCGAGAGCAGGCCTCCGCGCTCGAGCGTCGGATCGTGGAGGACATGGACGCGTCCCTTCCAGTACCCCTCCTCGGCTTGCAACGTCTCGATGCGCGTCGTCGGACTGAGGTTGGTGGTCGGCGCTTCGAGGAGCCGATACGCATCGGAGACCGTCTCTGCGTTCCGCACTACGTGGATCCAGGGCCCGAGGTTGCTCGGATGGACCACCTCGGTGCGCACGAGCGAGATGGCCTCGGTCCCGTAACGCCGCGCGAACTGCTCGAGCGCGCGGCGCCAGATGGCCACGCTCACCGGGCGCATCTCGTCGACGAAGATGTCGCGCGTCACGCCGATCTCGGCGAGCAGCTCGTCGCCCTCCGCCCTGCCCTTCGACCGCTCCGCGAACAACACCAGCGTCTTGATCTTCGACGCGGTCGTGTCCCCGGTAGGCGCCTTGAAACTAGGCATGACGGATCTGTCTAATCCTAACCCAAGTCCAGCACCCGTGCCGCAGCAGGGCCGACTAACTGACCGAACGTGGTTCTCGAACGCTCGGATTGAACACGGAGGCGCGGAGGCACGGAGGTCCGTGAAGTGCTGCCGCGCGCACCCAGCCACGTCTCGCCGGCGATCGCAACGAGGAACGGACTGGAGCCAGGCCTCGAAGCGTCGCGATCGGCAGACTCTCGAGCCTCCGAGCCTCCGAGCCTCCG
>JBKJQC010001122.1:0-9281 GCA_046593995.1 Polyangiales bacterium | reverse complement strand
AGGCGGCGCAGGTCGCCCTGCTCCGTCGCCTCGGCATCGATGCTCCGCGAACGTTCGTGTTCAACGAGCCGTCGGCGCTGCGTGATCGGGCGCGCGAGACGATGTTCCCGGCGATCGTGAAGCCGAACCAGGGCGGCAGCGGCGCGCGAATGTTCCGCGTCGACTCACTCGCTGACGTCGAGCGATTGTTCGCGGAACGGCCCGATCTGTGGGCGCCAGACAATCTGTTCCTCTTGCAGGAGCTGCTCACCCCGCGCGACGGAGCGGGGATCGTGCGCCTCGAGTTCCTCGGCGGCTCGTTGCTCTACCCGATGCGGGTGATCGCCCCGGGTCAATTCAATCTATGCCCGTCCGAGAAGTGCCATCCCGCGGAGGCTGGCGGCGAGTCGATTTGCGAGGTGCCCGCGTCGCCGCCGATCCAATTCCTCGCGTATCCGGAGGTTCCGTCCGACGCCGTCGAAGACGCCGCCCGGATCGTGCGCGCGGCAGGGCTCGACGTGGGCGGCATCGAGTACCTCGAGACGATCGACGGTCGGCGCGTGTTCTACGACATCAACGCCAACTCGAACTTGCGTCCCTCGGTGGCAGCAGCGTTCGGCTTCGATCCGTTCGAGCGCGTCGTCGACTTTCTCGTGCGCGAGATCGATCGCCGCTGAAGGCCTTCCATCGAGCGGTGCTCGTCACGCCTCGATTGCCCTCGCCCTACGCGCGCGCTTCGTCGAGATCGTCCCAGCGAGTGTGCCTCGTCGAGCGGCCGTCAGTGAATCTTGCGGAGATACTTCTCCGGTGACTTCTTGAAGTCGCTGTCGCAGCCGGGGCAGCAGAAATAGTAGGTCTTCCCTTCGTGCTCGACCTTGGGGGACGACGCGGTCACGACGAACTCCTCATCGGAGATGAGACAGAGTGTTCGATCGCCCACCCTGGCTTCGCCCGGAGCTACGATCGCTGCGGCGCCAGTGGGGCTCGCGGTCGCAGTGGCGGCCGGTGTCGGGCGCGCCGGCGGGACCGGGCGGACGGCGGGCGCCGTGCACCCCCCCGGCGCCGCCATGACGATCAGCAACATCGCTTCACCGAGACGCATGTCGTGGCGGTACCTCTTCGAGCTACACGCGTCCAGGCGACGTGGTGGCCACGGCGCTCACGATTGCCGGTCAGTGTCCGGCGTGACCACCGTCGGAGCTGGCCGGCATTCCTCCGGGATGGCCTGCACCACCAGGCATCGTGCCGCCGCCCGGCATCACGTGGCCCGCCGAGGAAGCCTGCGGCGCGGGCGCCGCTTGCGAAGTCGCAGCTGTGGTCGCGACGGGCGTAGACGTGGTGGGTGCCGGCTCGGACTTGTTGCAGGCGGCCATCGTGAGTGCGGCGATAGTGACCGCGAAGGTCACAGTGTGAATGGTTCGTGCGGCGTGGAGGATCGAAGCTCTCATGGTGTTTTGCTCACGCGCTACGGGGGACCGAGCGGAAGAAGTGTGGCGAAAATCGCCATCGGGTCCGCACGGGCCGAGCGCGCCGGCGTCGCGTGCATCATCCGTTCCGCCGTAGGCCGCGTGATGTGCGGCCTCGACGCAATCGCGCGCACGCGCGCGCGTCACGCGGATCGCCGTATCCTCGACGTGATGCGTGGCAGCTCGTTCGCGGCGTTCACCGTGTCCGCAGCCGCGGCCCTCGTCGTCGACGTCGAATCCGCTCATGCCGAAGAGGCACGCGCGCGCCTCGAGAGGCCGATGCCCTGGGATGGGCTCGGCAAGAACTCGCTCGACGCCGTGACCGGATACAGTCCGATCCTTTTCGCAGCTGCTGTCGTCTCGACAGGCGCCCTCGCGGCGAGCGGCGCCGATGACCGCGTCTATTCGTATTACCTCGCGCACGACTTCACGAGTCCCGCCGCGCACCGGGCGTTCTTCGTGGCCGGCTTCATCGTCCCGGTGCTCGCTCCGACGGCGGTGTGGATCGCTGGACTGGTCGGTGACAACCGGACGCTCGCGGGATCGGGCGCCGGTGCGCTCCAAGCTGTCGGGGTCACCTTGTTCTGGTGAATGTGCTGAAGTTCGGCACCGGGCGGCCACTCCCCAACGACGGCGACGAAAGCGAGAGCTCGTTCCTCGCGCACAGCGGCAGCGCCACCGACTTCTTCGTCCTCGGTGGCTCGGCGTGGCCCTCGGGGCACACGGCCGCGATGTTCTCGATGGTCGCTGCGGCGCACGCGTACTACCGCGAGCAAGTCTGGATCGCGCTCGTCGGCTACCCGCTGGCGGGGATGATGGGGTACCAGATGGTGGAAGGTCGGTACCACTGGCTGTCCGACGCGGTCGCGGGTGCGCTCATCGGTTGGACCGTCGGGGATACGATCGGCCGGGCGTTCCGGTCGCGACATCGTGACACCGCGCAAGGCAGCATGCGCGGTCCTGCGCCCCAGTGGCACCTCGCGCCCCTCATCGCGCGCGGAGTGGCCGGAGGCTCCGCCGCGCTCGTGTTCTGACCATTGAGCGCGGCGCGACGCTGCGGCGATAGCGCGTCGTCGCGACGAAACGTCGCACGCTCGTCCCTACGGTCCCCGCAGCGGGACGCGCCTTCTCGCGAAAGGGCGCGACCTCGGCCTTGGCACGCGCGAAGCATCGGCCGGTCGCGGCGCGGAGAACGCGCCTTGGAGGGGTCATGCATCGCTTCGTTCTCGCCTTTGGTCTGTGTGCGACGACGGGCTGCGCGCCCGTGCTCGTTGCCCCTGCGGCCATCCCTGTCACGACGGCGTCCTACGATCGCACGCGGACGAGCGTTCCCGTGTACCCCAAGGGAGGGGCACCCGACCGTTTGTCCGAGATCGTCGCGATCCTCGACTTCCATTCCGAAGCGGACAGCGAGCAAAAGGGCTTCGACGAGCTGCGCGCGCACGCTGCCGCAGCCGGCGCGGATGCCGTCATCAATGCAGAATTCGAGCACGGCGATGCGGGGGAGCAGTCGCACCTTTCCGGGATGGCGATTCGCTGGATCACCCGCGACGCACGAGCCTACGACGTGATCGATACCATCGTGGTGGAGACCGAGAGCGCGTCCAGCGACAAAGGGTTGGCGAGGTTCCGCGAGCGTGCGCGCGAGTTGGGTGCAGACAAGGTCATCGACGTGAAGTTCGAGCACGGCGAGGAAGGAAGGCCGTCGCGGTTGGTGGGCACCGCAGTCCGCTACACCAAGTGACCGGAGCCGGCTTGCGGCAGAGCATCGAAACCGCGGCCGCCACGATTGCGATGCGACAGCGCGTGACCGCGAAGGACACGGTACGACCCAGCATTCTCGCGACCCGCTGCGCGTCGCGATTGCCCTCGTTCGATACGCATGGCAGACCACCCCTCCGCGCCATGAAGACAACCGCTCTCGCCGCTCTGTCCCTGCTCACCCTCGTCGCCCCCCTCGGCTGCGGCAGCTCGGACACTCCGCCCGCAGCTGCCGCGCCTGCTCCGATCCTCGCGCCACAGCTCGGCGATGGAACGCCGGCATCGGTGACGCTCGTCGAAGTCTTGGGACCCGCCGCGCGTCTCGCTACGCCGCGGGACCTCGCCTTCAATCCGCGGCGCCCGAACGAGCTCTGGGTCATCAACCTCGCCGACGAGAGCATGGTGATCGTCCCCGACGTCGTCGGTGCTCCCACCGTGAGCGAACGCCGCAAGGACGCCGCCGCGGAGCACTTCATGGCGAAGCCCTCGTCGCTCGCCTTCGGCGCGGACGAGACGACCTTCGGCACCCCGGGGACGTTCGCAACGTGTCAGGAATCGCGCAACACCTACGGCGACACGGCGGAACCCAATGACTTCATGGGACCGGCGCTGTGGTCGTCGGACCTGTCGATCTTCGCGAAGAAGGATCCGACGGGCCTCGGTTCGCATCTCGACATGCTGCACAACAGCCCGTTGTGCGCCGGGATCGCGCACGAGACGGGCAACGTCTACTGGACGTTCGCCGGGCGTTCGAACGCGATCGTGAAATACGACTTCGGCAAGGACAACGGGATCGGACTAGACGACCACTCCGACGGCGATTCGTGGCGCTACGGGCGAGGCCTTTTCAAATACGAGCCCGGCGTGCCGGGCCACCTCGCGTTCGATCCGACGGACGCGATGCTCTACATCGCGGACACGGGTAACGGCCGGGTCGTGAAGCTCGATACGAAGAGCGGGACGGTCGGCACGAAGCTCACGACGAAGGAGCCGAACGACATCTATGTGGAGATGAACGGCGCGCTGATCTACGAGGTCGTGCCCGCGGGCGGTGAGCTGCAGAAGCCGTCCGGGCTCGAGCTCCGCGACGGCTACGTCTTCGTCTCGGACAACGCGACCTCGAAGATCACGGCGTTCAATCTCGTCGGCGAGCGCGTGAACCAACTCGACACCGGCCTCGAGGCTGGCTCCCTCTCCGGCATGGCATTCGGACCCGACGGGAAGCTCTATTACGTCGACATGAAGGGCAGCCGCGTCTTCCGGGTCGACGTGAAGCCGCGGTGACCTAAGGTCCTGATTTGCCGAGACCACCGCTAGCCGGGGGGACCATGGTGAGCATGCGCTACCGCTTCGCCATGACGTTTCTCGTCACCGCGCTCGGGCTCACCGCGTGCGGTTCGTCGCACGCGCCGGAATCGAGCGCGGCAGCGGCCGTCGCGGACGCTGGAGCCGCCGACGGCGGCACGCGGAAGCTCTGCATCGACGGCAAGAGCGTGGACGGCCCGTACCCCAAGGCGGACTACGCGATCGAGATCGGCGGAACGATCCCCGACCTGCGATTCGAAGGCGTCGACGCCAGCGGCGCCGCGCGCATGATCTCGCTCGCGGAGTTCTACGAGCCCTGCGCGGCACAATCGCGCATCACATCTTGGTGCTCCGCGTCGTCGCCTCGTGGTGCGGCACATGCCGATGGGAGGCTGCACGCACGCGGGAGCTCCTCTCGTTCGACAAGGGGGACCGCATCCAGTTGCTCGACGTGCTCGTCGCGAACGATGACAACGTCCCGGCGACGACGGCGGACAAGTAGATCTTCGCGACGTCCGTGAGCGTCGCGATCGTACCGCCGTGGCCGTACGGCCCCGTCGCCGTGATCCCTCGCAGCGGCGGAGTCCTGAATGCACCGACGAGCACGGCAGGTCTGAAGGCGCCCGACGATCGCACGGTCGGCATGAGTGAGCCATGGATGGGCGAGCTCGCCGACGGTCACATCGCGGAGCTGACGAATTTCATGGAGGTCCTCGCAGCCGCGCGGTCCAGGTGCCCGCGACGATAGGCCTTGAACCAACGGGCCTCCGCACGACGGCCCAGGCGCACAGCAGCCGCCGGTGCGCACCTCTGCTTCCTTTCGGTCGGCGAGTGTCGCTTTAGAGACACTGCATGAATCGAATCGATACGCTCTTCCGTTCGCTGCTCATCGCTGTGCCTTGCGTCGCCCTCGCGGCGTGCGGTGGCGGCGGGGCAGGGGACGCATCCGCGACGTCGACCGATCCCGCGAACGCCCCGACGGTGCAGTCTCAGCCGGAGTCGGCCAGTAATCCGGCCGGCGCGGTCACGGTCGCCCCGGACGAGAATGGCCCGAGCGACGAGGTAGCGCTGAACGCCGATGGCGTCCCGCTGAGTGAGCTCGCGAGCGATACGAAGGTCGAGGGAACGGAGGGTGACGATCCCGGCTACGCGGAGGCCGTCGGCGAGCAGAGTGGCCGCGCCGCACCGCGGCCCGAGGACGACGCCGAGACCGAAGGTGATGTCGCGCAGACGAGCGACGCGCTTCTCGGCACGCGCGGCTCGGTCCTGAAGAGCGAGGCCGTCCGCATCGCGAACGTCCTCAACAACGCCACGTCGTACTACTCGCACACGACGTACATGAACGAGTCCACCGGCACGCGCCGCACGGACTGCTCGGGGCTCACCGGATACATGCTGAAGCGCGTACTGCGCGAGGCGTATGACAAGGTGCCCTTCCCGAGCTGGCGGTCCAAGCCCCTCGCCGAGGACTACTTCGACTACATCGCGACGCGGTACACCAGCGCTTCGACCCAGTCGTCGGCGCGGTGGCGCCGCATCACCTCCGTCAAGGACCTCAAGCCGGGCGACATGGTCGTCTGGAAGTACGGCTCCTCGAACCCGAACACCGGCCACATCGTGATCGTCCGAGACTACCCGCGTGCCGGTCGTGCAGATCGAAGCGAGTGGATCGTGCCGATCGTCGACAGCACGTCGACTCCCCACGAGTACAAGGCGTGGGACAGTCGCGCCGGGGGCTACACGGGGGTCGGGCAGGGCGCGATCGGGCTCAAGATCGACTCGAGCGGCGCGCCCCGCGCGTACTACTGGACGGGCGGCACCAGCCCGACTGCGGTCTACAAGACCGTGATGATGGGGCGCATCGAATAGAGGCGATGTCGGTTGTGGCAGCGTTTTCCTGGACCCGGGCCGCTCACTGCGCGTCGCCCGCGCCGGAGACGCCCCACATCTTGATGAGATCGCCCTCACTCGTGAACTGCTGGACCCGGTCCTCGTGCCCGGCGACATAGACGCGACCCGTCGAGTCGAGCTCGACGCTGCTCGGCTCGATGAATTGGCCCGCGTCGGTTCCCCGTCCGCCGAAAATCCGCACCAGCACGGGCCCCGTCGCCGCGTCGCCCGCAGGGGCGTTCGCCGTGTCGCCCGGAGGCACGTTCGCCGTGTCGATGCCGACGTCGGGCTGGGTCGCGGTCGCATCGCTCGGCGCCGGTCGTGCCTCGCCGCCCGACTCGCCGCAGGAGGCGAGTGCCAGCAACGTGGCGACGAGGATGGGGCGCACGACGTCCAGCGTATCCGGTCCGCCGAACAACGCCCGCTCCATCTCGAGCGACGGCCACGGGCCGAATGACTCGGTCACGCGCCGCGGACGCGTGGAGTAACCCGCGCGGTCACGTCATCGAACGAGCACCGTCGTACGATGACGACGGACGTGCGCCCTCGCGCCGCGACCCGCCGTGTCATGTCGGCGAGCGGCGCTAGAGTCGCCGCCGTGCGTCGCTTCAGCATCACCCTCCTCGCGACGACGGCGTTCAGCTGCTCTTCGCCGAACGGCTCGTCGTCCGCCGATGCCGTGCGTGATGCGGCCGTGGAAGCTTCGCGTGGCGCCGAGGCACCGTGCTCGGAGCCGTCCGAGGACCCGGCCGCACAGTGCGTCGAGACGGTTACCGGGAAAGCGATCGACACGACGGGCGCGCCGGTCGTCGGTAAGGTCGTGTCGATCTGCGGGACGATTTGCTACTACGCACAGACCGGCGCCGATGGAACATACCTCGCGAAGGTCGGCAGCATCATCTAGCCAGCACGCAGGTCATTCCGGCGAGTTGGGGCAGCGTCCCCAACGGGATCGAAGGCGAAAGTTTCGAGTTTCGAGACGGCGCCGAGGAAATCGCGGTCGATCGGCGATCGGGTGTGCGGGCGTCCCCAACGGGGCGGTCGCCAAGTTCGCGATCAGACGTCGTCCACCCCGGCCGGCCCGCGGGAAGCAGCGAAGATCTTCGGTCTCCGCGTGCGGTGGGCTGCTGGCTGGGCTGCGCGCGCAGGATCTCGTTAGCGCGGGCCGCACCGCTCAAGGGAGCTTTCCCGCGGCCGCTTCGAGCTCGATACGAGCCTCTGCGTACGTCAGCTCCGCCGAGATGCGATCGACGGCGGCATCGTTCGCGATGCGTCGTACGAGCAACACCTCGATGAACCCGGTCTTCCCACCGACGAAGGACTGCGACGTCGCATCGACGGCCGCAGCCGCGGGGGCCGTCGTCGAGCGGATCAGCGTGAGAGCTTCGCGCGCGGCGTTCCATCGCTTCCACGCGGCGCGCACCTCGCCAACCGCCGAGGCGCGCAGCGCCGCGAGTCGTGCGTCGGCCACCTCGATGGCGGCGGTCGACGTGGAGACGTTCTGGGTGTTCGCATTGAACAGCGGCAGCGGCATGGAGACGCCCACCAGGAGGAAATTCGTCGATTCGTGGTACTCGTAGGTGCCGATCAGCGTGAGCGTCGGCCAGCGATCGGCCTTCGCGAGGCCCGAGCGTGCACGTGCCTCGCCCACCTCCGCGGCAAGCGCACGAACGTCGGGGCGCGCGTCGATGCTGCCAAGCAACGTGTCCAGCGTCGGCAAGGAGGAGTCGTCGACGAGCTCCCCCGAGACGACCGGATCGCCGCCGACGCCGATGTACGCGCCCAGGGTGATCGCGCTGGCCTGGGCCGTGCCCCTGGCCTGTGCGACCGATGCGGCGTCGCGCGTGCGCTCTAGCTCCACGATCGCGAGATCTCCAGTGCCGAGATCCTTCGCCGCGACGCGCTTCTTCGCAGCGTCGAGCAGACCGTCCGAAATCGCGAGCCGCGCCTGCGCGAGTGAGAAAAGCTTCGCGTCGCGAACTGCGCGTGCCCACCGCAGGAGCGCCTCCCGCACGGTGAGGCGGGCCGCGTCCTCGGCCTCGGCGACCGCGACCTTCAGGGACGCGTCGGCCGCCGCGAGTCGCGCGCGCGGCCGTCCGCCCAGGTCGACGGGGATACCGACCTGTCCGCGCATTTCTGGTGTCTTTGGATCGCCGAACCGCACGCCCCCGAGGATCGAAAGCGAGGGATTCTCGACCGACAGCATCGTCGTGCCCTTGGTGCCGGCTTTCGCCTGATCGACCTGCGCCTTTGCGATCGCGAGCACAGGCGCCGTCTTCTGCGCCCGACGCAGCACCTCGGCGCGGTCGAGTGCGCTCTCGGCGTTGGCCCGGCCAGCACACAGCACTGCAGCCAACAGAATCCACGTTCGCTTGATCATGCGGGCCTCTGGATCTGATGGGCGACACGACGGCGCACGAGCGCGTCGACGACAGGGAGTACGAGCAGTGTGAGGAGCGTCGCGCTGACGAGGCCGCCGATGACGACGGTCGCGAGCGGACGTTGGACCTCGGATCCTGGCGCGGTCGACAGCGCCATAGGCAGGAACCCGAGCGCCGCGACGAGCGCCGTCATCAACACGGGACGCAGACGGAGCTCGGCCGCGCGTCGCATCGACTCGGTGGCGTCCATCCCCTCGAACTCGAGGTGACGCGCGAAGCTGACGAGCACGAGGCCGTTCAGCACCGCGACACCGAACAACGCGATGAAGCCGATGCCGGCCGAGATGGAGAACGGAAGGCCACGGGCAGCCAGCGCTACGACTCCGCCGACGACCGCGAACGGCACGCCCAGGAAGATGACGAGGGCGCTGCGCACCGAATTCGTTGCGACAAAGAGCAAGAAGAAGATCAACGCGAGGGCGATCGTCGTGCCGCTCGC
>JBKJQC010000535.1:0-9890 GCA_046593995.1 Polyangiales bacterium | reverse complement strand
CCGGAGCCTCGCGGTGGATCTCGTCGAGCGCCTCCTCGGCGCTGCCCACGGCGTCGACCACGAGCCCCACCGCCTCGAGCATCGCGGAGATGACGTCGCGGAGATCCTCGTCGTCGTCGACGAGCAGGATGCGCGAGTCGAGCCCCATCGAGCGTCTCGACTGGCGGAGCGTCGGATCCTCGACCGGGGTCGAGATCGGCGCGGCGCTCGGCAGCGGAGCCTCCCCCGACAGCGCGCGCAGCGGACGCGGGGAGGCTTCCCATGATTGCGTCCGGCGCAGCGAGTCGCTCGCCTTCGGCATGCTCGGCATCCTCGGCGTGCTCGGCACCTCGACCGAGATCGGGATCTCCTCCGAGATCGGCTTCACCGCGGGCATGCCCATCGAGGACGCAGTGGGCGGCGCCGAGGCGAACGTGCGAACCCGCTCCCAGTCCCGGCGCTCGAAGACGAGGGCCATGCCGTCGTCGTGCTGTACGCCGCGACCCGCCGCTGCCGTCGCGCGTGATGTCTGCTCGAACTCGAAGAGCGCGAGCACCCACTCCCCGTCACGCACCTGGACCCCGTCCGGGACCGCCAGCGTCTGCCCTTTGCTCGTCTCCAGGGCGTCGTGGAAGTGGCGCAGATCGACGTAGCGAAAGGCGACGCTGCGCACGCATCCGGGCTTACCCGACGCGCGCTTGGGCGGCTAGCGGACGCGCTCCTGTAAGGAGAGGCGTGCGGAGATGGTGGTGACAGTCAGAACGTGTGGCACTAGGCTCCCCCCGCGATGCGTGGCCGTTTCTCCTTTTTCCTCGTGGCGCTCCTGGGTTTCGCGGGATGCGGAGCGAGCTGTAAGCGCACTCCTGACGCGATCACGCCGAGCGACGAGGGTGGGCCGGTCATCGAGCTCCCGGGCGTCGACACCGGCAGCTTGATCCTCACCGAGAAGCGACTGTTCTCGAAGGTGGTGCACGAGGCGATGTCGCCGTGCGGCGATCCCGTGACGATCGACGTGTGCGTGAAGGAGAACCGCGCGTGCAAGCGCTGCCTCCCCGCCGCGAAGGCCGCCGCGCGCATGGTGTCGAAGGGCGAGGGCGAGAAAGAGATCCGCGAGTGGATCGAGAATCGCTTCGACGACAAGGCCGTGAAGCAGATCGAGCTCGGTTCGAGCCCGTCGCTCGGCCCCGCCAACGCATCGATTGTGATCGTCGAGTTCGCCGACTTCGAGTGTCCGCACTGCGGGATGGCCGCGCCGATCATCCATGGCGCCGTCGACGATCCCGAGTTCAAGCCGAAGACGCGCTTCGTCTTCAAGAACTACCCGCTTCCTTCGCACGAGCACGCGGAGCCCGCGGCGCGCGCTTCGGTCGCCGCGCACCAGCAGGGGAAGTTCTGGGAGATGCACGACCAGCTCTTCACCCACCAGGAGAACCTCGGCGTGCAGGACATCGAGGGCTTCGCGAAGAAGCTCGGCCTCGATCTCGAGAAGTTCCGCGCCGATTGGGTCTCGAACGCAACCAAGGACGCCGTCGCAAAGGATCGCGAGCTCGGCACGCGGATCGGCATCACCGGCACCCCGTCCATCTTCGTGAACGGTCGCAAGTTCATGCAGTATGGACACGGTGACCTCGCCGAGCAGCTCAAGGAGTGGATGCGTCTCGAGCTCGCCGTGATGGCACCGCCTTCAGGCACGAGCGGTGGTGCAGCTCCGGCCAGTGCAGCTCCTGCCGGCAGCGCGGCTCCCTCGCCGGCTCCTTCCGCGAGCGCGCCACCCTCCGCGAGCGGCAAGAAGTGAGATGAAGGAGCACGTCGGCTGCGGGTGCTTTCCGACCGGGCGTCACTACCCCGGGATCGCACACCTGCTCCGTGTGCGCGCGCGCGGGACGGTCGCCGACGTCGACGCGGACACCTCGTGGCTCGACCTGCCGATCGCCGTCCTCGACACCGAGACGACCGGCCGAGATTCGCAGAACGATCGCATCGTCGAGATCGGCATCGTGGTCGGCTTGCGTGGCGAGATCGTCCAGCGCCTCAATTGGCTCGTGAACCCGGGCATCCCGATCCCCGACGGCGCGCGCGAGGTGCACGGCATCAGCGACGACGACGTGAAGGACGCGCCCACGTTCGCGCAGATCGCGCCCGAGATCGCCGAAGCGCTCCGCGGTGTGATCCCGGCCGCGTACAACGCGACGTTCGACAAGTCCTTCGTGGTCGCGGAGCTCGTGCGCAGCGGCCTCGTGCTCGACGCGTTTCCTGCGTGCCTGCGTCCCGAGGTCGAGTGGGTCGATCCGCTCGTGTGGGCGCGCGAGCTGCAGAAATACGAGAAGGGAAAGAAGCTCGGAGACGTGGCCGCGCGCCTCGGGATCGCGCTCGACAACGCGCACCGTGCGTCGGACGACGCCGAGGCGGCGCTCCGGGTGCTCTACGCGTTCGGAGCCGATCCGCGTCTGCCGCGCCCTTATGGCTCGCTCGTGCAGGAGCAACGCCGTCTCGGTCGCGCGCAGGAGGACTCCTTCGCCGCATGGCGCAACCGCAACCCGAAGACCTGACGGCGCGGTGAGAGTGAGAGCGACACCGTGACACCGGCCGCGATCCTGGTGCTCGGGGCCCGCGTCCTCGTCAGCGGATCGCCTGCGGCTGCGCTCGAGCGGAGAATCGCCGCGGGTGCGGAAGCTGCGCGCGAGTGGCCGACGGCGCTCGTGATCGCGTGCGGCGGTCGGGCCTGGAGCGGGATCGTCGAGGCCGACGTGATCGCGCGCGGGCTCGTCTCGCGAGGGGTCGCGCCCGAGCGTGTGCTGCGCGATCGTCTGAGCATGACGACGATCGAGAACGTGCGCGAGGGCATTCGACTCGCGCACGCCGCGCCTGGTCAACGGAATGCCCGTGGGAAGCTCGCGCTCGTGACCTGCGACTGGCACGTTCTACGCGCGGTGACCGTCGCGCGCGCCCTCGGCGTCGATGCGATCGGCCGTCCTGCGCCCTCGTCGCTCACGGGCGTCGCGCGCGCGCGGCGCGTGCTCCGGGAGCGCGTCCTCCGAGCGCTCGTGCCGCTCCTCCTCGTGCTGCTCGTCTCCGCACCGCTCGCGTGTCGTCGCGGCGCGGCCCCGAAGGGCAGCGACGGCGGCTTCGTCGAGACGCCGCTCGGCACTCTCGCGAGCAGCGCGCCGAGCACAGCGAGCAGCCAGACCACCGAGCTCGCCGCAGCGCGGGTCGCCGCCGATCGACGCCTCACCGAGGCGGTTCCCCTCGCGCTCTCGTCGTCCGCCGACGTGACCGCACGACGCGCGGCGGCGCGGGCCATCGCGCAGATCGGCGACGCTGCTGCGATCGAACGGCTCGGTCGCGCGCTGTCCGACGAGGATCACGAGGTGGTGGCATGGGCCGCCTACGGCCTCGGGATGCCGTGCGAGAGCGATCCTGCGTTGCCGCGCGACGACCGCGCGAAGCTCGTGCGCGCAGTGGTAGCGCGCGCCCTGTCGCTCGAAGGCGCCTCTCTGCAGAAGGGCGCCGCGATCGATCCGTGGTCCGGCATCGCGTGGACGCTCGGACGGTGCGGCGGAATCGACGCGTCGCGCGAGCTCGCACGTTGGCTCCGCTCCGAGCCGACGCGCGCGCGCGCCGCTTCCTGGGCGCTCGGCGCGATCGCGGCACGAGATCGTGGCCTCGAGGACGACGTCGCGCAGGCGCTCGTGGGCGCGGCCCGAGGGAGCGCGGCGAACCCTGCGCTCGACGACGCGCTCTTCCCGTTCGGTCGCGGTGACTGGTCGTCGCGTCCTCCGGTGCCGGGCCTCGCGGAGGTCGCGCGATTGCGGCTCGGCGCACCGCCCGGAGCGCGTCTCTTCGCCATCCGCGCGCTCGGCCGCGCCGAGGGAGCGAAGCCCGACGCGCTGCGGACGCTCCTCTCCGAGACCACGAGCGAGGCCGAGCGCGTCGAAGCGCTGCGGGCGTTGCACCGCATGGGCGCCCCCGGCGATCACGAGATCGCCGCCTTCGCGACGAGGCTCGCGCCGACGGACGAGACCAAGACGGCGGCGCTCACCGGCGCGTCGTTCGGTGCGCTGCGCATCGCGCTCGAGCTCCTCGGCGAACGCGAGGCGGACAAGACCGTGACGAGCAGCCTGCGTGCGTTCGTGCCGAAGGGAAACGCGCCGATCCTCGCGTCCACCCCGGCGCCCCTCGCGCGCCGCATCGCGACCCTGCGCTGTCTCGCGGGCGCGGCGCTGCACCAAGGAAAGCCGGGTGAGGCCGAGGTCGTGCGGTGCGCGCATCACGAACCGGCCCTGGCCGCTGCGCTTCGCGCGGAGCTCGACACGCTGCGCGATCTCGCGCGCCTCGCGACGCTCGATCGGAGCTCGATCACCGGTGATGCGCGTGAGCTCGTGATCAAGCTCGCGCGCGACGGCTCGGTGCGTGTGCGCGAGCGTGCCCTCGCGATGATCGGGAAGCACACGGAGCTCGAAGAGGCCCCGGAGGTCATCGTCCGCGCGCTCTCCTCGAAGACGCTCGGCATCGTCGCCGCGGCTGCGCAGGCGCTCGCCGAGCGCCCCTCGATAGCGCGCCCGACCTCCGTCGCGATCAAGCCGTCGAAGAAGGACATCGAGCAAGCGCTCGATCCGAAGTCGCCACCGCCCGAGAAGATCGCGCCCGACAAGCCTGTGAACGACAGCGGCTTCGACCCGAAGGTGCTAGAGGCGCTCGACGGCGCGGCTGCGCGGCCGATGGAGGAAGCCGACGCGGAGGTGAAGTCGGCGCTCGCGGCGGCGATCGGCGCGCTCCGTCATGCGAAGCAGCGCGGGTTCGTGCTCCGTCTCTGTGGAGATCGCACCTCGACGCTGCGGCGCGCCGGACGCGACGCGCTCGCGCGGCTGGATCCACCCGGAAAGGCGCCGGCCTGCACGACCGTCGATCCGTCTCAGGAGGGAGCGCCGAGCCCGTACGCCGCGCTCCCTCCGGCGGCGAAGACGATCGTGCTCACGACCGACGCCGGTCAGCTCACGCTGAAGCTCGACCCGTCGAGCGCGCCGATCGCGGTCGCGCGCCTGGCGGAGCTTCTGGGGTCCGGCTTCTACGACGGCACCCCCATCCATCGCGTGGTCCCGGGGTTCGTGGTGCAACTCGGCGATCCCGGAGGCGATGGCTACGGCGGTGCGCACGTGGCCCTTCGCTGCGAGACCGCGCCCATTCCCTTCGTCGAAGGGGACATCGGCGTCGCGCTCGCTGGGCGTGATACGGGCTCGAGCCAGTTCTTCGTGATGCTCGGTCGCGCGCCGCACCTCGATGGGAGCTACGCGTGGCTCGGCAAGGCGAGCGGGGAGTGGGGCGCGGTCGTCGAGGGCGATCGCGTCGTGTCGGCGCGCGTGGAGTAGTCAGGCACGCGGAGCGGGCAGCGCGTCGGCGCGGTAGATCTGCTTCGGCTTCATGCGGCTGCGTGCGGCGAGCTTGTGTCGCATCGCGAGGAGCGCATCGAGGAGATCCTCGAACGAGAGACCCCGCTCCGCCGCGACCTCGACCAGCGCACGCATGGGCTCCGACGCTTCGGCCTCGTGCACGAGGAACCCAGGCAGCAGCGCGACGCCCTCGGAGGTGGCGACCACGTGCCCGTCGATCCACCCGCCGCCGGCGTGCGCTCCGTCGGACCCGCCGCCGACGAGTGTGTGGGCCATCGCCCGCGCCGTCTCATCGGACTCTGCGAGCCGGAACGCGGCGCCGCTCACCGCGCAGGTGACATCGACCGTGCGGCCGGCGCTCACGGGGCAGGGCCGAACCTCGAACAACCCCCGTTGCGCAGAGGCGAGGGCGACGAGCGCAGGCTCGTACGCGCTTCGCAGAGCGGCGTGTGGCGGGCGCTCGCTCGACACCGCGACGAGCACGCGATCCCAGAGCGCGGACGACCGCTCCTCGAACCATGGGTCCGTCGGCGAGAAGGGGGACACGCGCGCCTCGAACGCGCGGCGCACGTCCGCCACCACGTCCGCGCGATGCGCATCGCACGCGGCGATCAGGTCGTCGTAGACGGCGGCGAGCGAGGGTGTCAGGGCACGCGATGCTGGCACGCTCCTCGCCGGAGGCAACGACGATGTACACACGCACGCGCCGTGCCCGACACCCAAGAAAAAAAGCCCCTCGGCGTTCCTTGACAACGCTGTATTGGGCCTTTACGCCGAGCAACCTTCGTTCTTTGCTTGGTCTCACGTCGTGCACGTCAGACGCGTGCGCCGGCAGCGGTCATGAGTGAAAACGCGGGCACATCTCGGGATGGCTCGGCGCGCGTGGAGGGGGCAGTGCGGGAATGATCGGACGTGACACGATCGACCGAATTCGTTCACGCGTCGACATCGTCGCGATCGTGAGCGAGAGCGTGAAGCTTTCGCAACGCGGCCGCTCTCACGTCGGTCTGTGCCCGTTCCACCAGGAGAAGACCGGGAGCTTCTCGGTCTCCGCCGATCGACAGCTCTTCTACTGCTTCGGCTGCAAGGTCTCGGGGGACGTCTTCAAGTTCCTGGAGCTGAACGAGGGCCTCTCGTTCATCGAGACGGTGAAGCGACTCGCGGAGCGCGCCGGCGTCGAGATCGTCGACGAGCGGAGCGACCGGGACCGCGTCGCGGAGGACCGCGCGAAGAAGGCGAAGGACGACCTCTTCGCCGCGAACGCCGCCGCGTCCGCCTACTTCGAGAAGATGCTCGTCGATCACCCGCTCGGGAAGATCGCGCGCGACGAGCTCGAGCGCCGTGGGCTCGTCTACGACGGAGACATGAAGCCCGTCCTCCAGTCGTTCGGCATCGGCTACGCGCCGCACGGGTGGGACGGTCTCGCGCAGTACTTCCGCACGTGTGACGTCTCGCCGGCCGTCGCCGAGCAGGTCGGTCTCCTCGCTCCGCGCTCCGGAGGTAGCGGCTACTACGACGCGTTCCGCCACCGCCTGCTGGTCGCCATCAAGGACGTGCAGGGACGCATCGTCGCCTTCAGCGGACGTGCGCTGCCGGATCCTCCCGGGACGACTGCGGACGCTGCCAAGGATCGCGATCGAGGCCCGCCGCCGAAGTACGTGAACTCGCGCGAGTCTCCGATCTACTCGAAGGGGCACACGCTCTTCGGCCTCTTCCAGGCGCGGAACGGCATCCGCGCGCAGAGCGAGGCGGTCATCGTCGAGGGGAACTTCGACCTCGTCGCGATGCACGCGCGAGGCATCGACCACGTGGTCGCGCCGCTCGGCACTGCGTTCACGCCGGACCAGGCGCGCCTGCTCAGGAGATTCGCTCCTGCCGTCGTCCTCCTCTTCGACGCCGACGCTGCGGGCAGGAAGGCGACCTGGGCAGCACGCGAGACGTGCAAGGCCGCGGAGCTCGGGGTGCGCGCGGCCCGCCTCTCCGAGGGGAAGGACCCCGACGAGTTCCTCCAGGCCAAGGGGGCCGACGCGATGAAGCGTGCGCTCCACTCCGCACGCTCGCTCGACGAGGTCCTCGTGGAGGACGTGTGCGAGCCTGTCGGCGAGCATTCGAACCTCGCCGCAAAGCAGGCCGCGCTGCACAAGATCCGGCCGATCCTCGAGGAGCAGCCGCCGGCGCTGCGCGAGCCGCTCGCCAAGCTCGCGGCGAAGCGTCTCGGGATCGATCTGGAAGCGCTCTGGCGTCTCGTGCGCGCGGCGCACGCACCGAGCGACCTCCAGGCTGCGGCGAACGCGACGGCGTCGCCCGCTTCCCGTGAGTCGAGCGAAGAAGATCGACTGTCTCGCGCGATCGTCGAGGAGCTCCTCGGATGTCCCGAGCTGCTCGAGGACGTCGAGACGCAGGAGGCGCTCTCCATGGTCACCGGCGACTGGGCCTTCGCGGTCGTCGCGATGCGCGACGAGATGCGAGCCGCGCGCCAGGAGAATCGCCCCTTCGACGGCGGTTCGTTGCTTGCGCGACTCCCGCCCTCGATCCAAGACGTCGCCGCCGCGAAGCTCGCCGATCCCTCCGTCGAGGGCGCGTACTCGAACATCGATCCCGCTTCGCGACGACTGTTTGCCAGCGCGGCGCAGGAGAACGGCGACCCTATGATCGTCCGCCACAAGATCCTCGACGACGCGCGCAAGCTCGCGAAGGCCGTGACCAAGGCGCGCTACGAGGAGATCCTCCAGCGCATCAAGCGCGCCGAGTCCTCGGGCGACGACGCTCTGGCGGACGCGCTGATCGCCGAGAAGGTCCGCCTCCTCAAGGAGCTTCGCGAGGTCGAAGCTCGCATCCGCGCCGCGGCGGCGTGACTCCAGATCCAGTACGCCGTGTCCTCGTTTTCCCGAAGACCGAGACCAGAGCACGAACAGGGGTATGTCGACGATGAAGAAGCCCGCGAGCGGTAACGGAAGCAACGGAAGCACCAACGGCGATGGTGCCGGCGTCCAGCAGCTCATCGATCTCGGGAAGTCGAAGGGCTACCTGACTTACGAGGAGGTCAACGACGCCCTCCCCGCGAACGTCGTCTCCGCGGACCAGATCGACGACGTGATGTCGATGCTCGGCGACGAGGACATCGAGATCGTCGACGCCGCGACGCAGGTGAAGATCTCGCCGAAGAGCCTGGCCAACGCCGAGAGCGAAGAGAAGAAGGCGATCGTCCACGTCGAGCAGGGCGAAGCCGATGCGAGCGACGACATCTACTCGCGCTCGAACGACCCGGTCCGGATGTACCTCCGGAAGATGGGCACCGTTCCCCTCCTCACGCGCGAGGGGGAGGTCGAGATCGCGAAGCGCATCGAGGCCGGCGAGCACCGCATCCTGAACGCGATCCTCGGCTCGCCGATCGCCGTCCGCGAGATCATCGATCTCGGTGAGAAGCTCAAGAAGGGGAAGATCCGCGTCAAGGAGCTGATCCGCGACGGCGAGGAGGACGATCAGCAGTTCGACGAGGAGGAGGCCGACCGTCGCATCATCAAGGCGATCGAGAAGGTCAAACGCCTCGAGAAGAAGATGATGGACCTGCGCGCGTCTCACGCCGCGGGCGACATCGGCAAGCGCGAGATGAGCGACGCCCTCGAGAAGGAGAAGGGCGAGCTCGTCGAGACGCTGCAGGAGATGCGTCTCAACAAGAAGACGATCGACAAGGTCGTCGCGAAGCTGAAGTCGGTCATCCAGCGCGTCGAGCGCGCGCGCGCCCACGCGACGGAGCTCGAGAGGAAGACGGGCCGCAGCGAGGAAGAGATCAAGAAGATGGTCCGCGATTCCAAGGGGAATCGCGTCCTCGAGCGCAAGTACTCGAAGTCCCTCGGATTCTCGATGGAGGAGTTCGCCGAGATCGACCAGACGCTGCGCACCGCTGCGAAGAACCTCAAGGTCGTCGAGGAGGAGCTCCAGGTCGACAACCTCGAGCTGCGCGAGACCTACTCCGAGATCCGCGAGGGGGAGCGCCACGCCGAGAAGGCGAAGGCGGAGCTCGTCGAGGCGAACCTGCGCCTCGTGGTCTCGATCGCGAAGAAGTACACGAACCGCGGCCTGCAGTTCCTCGATCTGATTCAGGAGGGGAACATCGGCCTCATGAAGGCCGTCGACAAATTCGAGTACAAGCGCGGCTACAAGTTCAGCACCTACGCGACGTGGTGGATCCGTCAGGCGATCACGCGCGCGATCGCCGACCAGGCGCGCACGATTCGCATCCCGGTCCACATGATCGAGACGATCAACAAGCTGATCCGCACCAGCCGGTACCTGGTGCAGGAGATCGGCCGCGAGCCGACTCCGGAAGAGATCGCCGAGAAGATGGAGCTGCCGCTCGACAAGGTCCGCAAGGTCTTGAAGATCGCCAAGGAGCCGATCTCGCTCGAGACGCCGATCGGCGAGGAAGAAGACTCGCACCTGGGCGACTTCATCGAGGACAAGACGCTGGTCAGCCCCTCGGACGCGGTGATCAACATGAACCTCGCGGAGCAGACCCGCAAG